>MHBB01000053.1:24410-56525 GCA_001803185.1 Legionellales bacterium RIFCSPHIGHO2_12_FULL_35_11 | reverse complement strand
TTGAGTTGGCCGATTCAGCAGAAGAAAAGCTAATTGAAATTGGACGACATTTGATTGGATTATAAATCGGCAATTGAGAAAGGACTTCCTATTGGCTCAGGGGAAATAGAAAGCGCGCATCGCTATGTTCTTCAAAAGCGACTTAAGCTATCTGGAGCATGGTGGTTACTGCAACATGCAAAAAACATGATCAATCTCAGGACATGTCGAGCCAATCATTTATGGGATGACTATTGGAAAAAAATTGCTTAAGATTGACTGAAGCTAGCTAATGGAAAAAATGTCAGTAATAACCAATCTTTGGACAATTGTTTATCATGAAAAAATGGAATCCTGCAATTTACATTATGACTAATCGGCGTAACGGCACGATCTACACTGGCGTGACCAGCAATCTCCCCGCACGGGTATATCAGCATAAACAAGGCCTGCAAGCTGGATTTACCAAGCAGTATGGGTGTACCCAATTGGTTTATTATGAGTTACATGCCGATATGATTGCGGCTATTGCTCGTGAAAAACAGATTAAGGCCGGATCAAGAAAGAAAAAACTGGCTTTGATTGAAAGTATAAATCCAAGATGGTTGGATCTTTTCGAGACTTTATTTTAATCAGACTCCTTGCTTCGTAACCTCTGGGTTGCTTCGTCGCTGCGCTCCTCGCAATGACGGCATCGTTGAATTGACCGCAGTTTTAATCACACCCTTATAGTATTTATTTTTTGACACTATGTTTAATACAAGCTAGTATCGTCTATACGCATAAACCTAGAAAAAGCAGTTGAACCTAGAAAAAGTCATAAAGTCCAGTCAAACAGAATCGGGGATTAAAATGTGTTCGCGACAAGAAGAATTAAAAAATTGGCTAAGAGATATTCTTCCTGATTCCAATTTTCATCTAACTAAACTTACAGGTGATGCAAGCCATAGAAGTTATTTTAGGATTTCAAATAATAATACCAGTAAAATTATTATGGATTCTCCTCCTGAGCTTGTTCCTGTTGAACCTTTCTTAAATATTTCAAGAAAATTACAACGCAGCGGTTTTTTAGTGCCAAATATCCACTCCGTAAATTTAGATAAAGGATTTTTATTGCTAGATGATTTTGGAGATACCATCTTCTATTCAGCCATATCTGAAAACAGCCAAAATTTACTTTATAACTCTGCTGTAGGATTACTTCCAAACATGCATTCCTGCGCCAATTTCGGAAAAGATTTATTATATTTTGACAAATCAGTTATGCTTCAAGAGTTAGATTTATTTAATGAGTGGTTTTTAAGCAAATATTTACGTATACAACCTAACTCGCAAGATAAACTAATTATTTCAAATACATTTGATAAATTAACTGACTTAATAGATAGTCAACCAAAAGTATTTATGCACCGCGATTATCATTGTAGAAACTTAATGATAATCTATCAAAATTCAGCCAAAGCAGAAATAGATGCAATCAACGATAGTAATTTTAAAATTGGCATATTAGACTATCAAGATGCTATGTGCGGCCCTTTTACCTATGACCTAGTTTCAATTTTAAAAGATTGTTATATTAAACTTCCAAATGAAAAAGTTCTTGACTGGATTGCTTACTTTTATGAAAGAATAGAGTTTTCTCATAATTATTCACTCCCTGAATTTATTCAAGCCTTTGACCTTTGTGGATTACAAAGACATTTGAAAGTTTTAGGTATTTTTTCTAGATTATATCTAAGAGATAATAAGGAAAATTATCTAAAAAACATGCCATTAGTTTTTGACTATATATCATCTTGCTTAGAGTGTTATAATGATTTTCACCAATTCCGAGATTTAATTATGAATAAAATTAAACCTATTTTTTTAAATAAAATAAAATGAAAACAGCAATGATTTTAGCCGCTGGGCGAGGAGAAAGGTTAAAGCCAATAACTGAAATCCAACCCAAAGCATTATGTCGCATTAATGATGAACCTGTAATAAAATACCATTTAATCAATCTGGCAAAAGCTGGTTTTGAAAAGGTAATAATAAATCACTCATATCTAGGATGGAAAATTAAAGATTATATATCAGGATTAAAAGATCTTGGCCTAGAAATTATTTTTTGTCCAGAACCTCCGGGCGGTCTTGAAACTGGCGGCGGAATATTTAATGCTCTCTCATATTTTAAAAACAATCATTTTCTTGTTATAAACGCTGATGTTTATACTGACTTTGATCTCACCAAAGTTAAAAAGCCCACCAACAGTTTGGCGCACATTATTCTTTATGAAAACACCAAACTCGGACCCGGTGACTTCGGAATCCTAAACAATAAAGTAATCAATGAAAAACGTGAATTTATTTTTACTGGTATAGGCTGCTATCATGCAGAAATGTTCAATTCTATAGAACCAGGACGATACTCTCTTACCCCTATTCTTCGCAACCTAGCAAATACCAATCAATTACATGGAGAGATTCACACAGGAACATGGTTTGATATTGGAACGGTCGAACAATTAAAACTGGCAATTTTAAATAAAACTCAGACCTAGGTCTTAATAAAATCTCGAATTAATCTTATCTTACTATTCCACGCGTAGAACTATTTAGAGAATCTAACATTCTGATAACTTCTGGGCAATCCTTCTGCATAACTTCAAGTTCAGCAGCCGCCTGCTGTACAGTTAATCCTTTCCGAAAGATTATTTTATATGCACGACGCAAGTTATCAATTGCTTCAGATGCAAATCCAGCTCTTCTTAAACCAACAGTATTGATTCCACAAGCATTTGTACTATGGCCTGCTATCATGACATACGGAAGAACATCTTTAGTCACATAAGTGGCCCTTGCTATAAAAGCATATGCTCCAATTTTACAAAATTGATGGATTGCCGCATAGGCACCAATATTAACGTAGTCATCAACAAACACATGCCCTGAAAGAGCACAGTAACTTACTAAAACAACATTATTGCCTACTACACAATCATGTCCGACATGCGCGTAAGCAAGCAAAAAATTATTGTTTCCAATCTTAGTGACACCTCGCCCATTAACGGTACCGCGACTAAGCATACAAAATTCTCGAATAATATTATCATTTCCTATTTCAAGTTTTGTAGGCTCACCCTGGTAGTGCTTATCCTGTGGGTCATCACCAATAGAAGCGAATTGGTAGATTTTATTTCTCTCACCAATTTTTGTCGGCCCTTGAATCACTACCTGAGGACCAATCCATGTGCCTTTACCTATTTCTACGTTAGGACCGATAATAGTACCAGGACCTATGGTAACATCTTCTGCTATTTGAGCTGAAGGATCTATTATTGCATGCTTGCTTATCACTTATTTTCTTCCTTTGGAATTTGTTTTGCCGCACTCATTAAATCAGCTGAGCAAGCTAGTTTATCTCCAACAAAAACTTCGCCGTGCATACGCCAAAAATCTCTTTTCTGACCAGCTAACTTAACTTCCAATCTTAGCTGATCACCTGGTGTTACTATATGCTTAAACTTAGCATTATCGATACCAGCAAAGAAATATAAAAACTCATGCCCTGGTTTTGGCTCTCTAGAAAGATTAGATAAAATAGCACTTGCTTGAGCCAAGCTTTCTAACATTAATACTCCAGGCATAATTGGATTACCAGGAAAATGCCCCTGAAAAAAAGGCTCGTTAACAGTGACGTTTTTAATTGCTGTCAAAAAGTCAAACTCTTTGTAATCTATAACTCTATCCACTAGAACAAATGGATAGCGGTGGGGTAATAATTCAAATATTTTATCTATATCTATCTGGTTACTCATAAATCACTTCTCTTTTAAAAATATTAGAAATAAACATCCACAAATCATCCTAGAAAAAGCAGTTGAGATCGTAGCTCTGTTCCCTGGGTTGCTTCGTACCTCGCAATGACGAAATTATCATAATATGTAGCGACCAGATAGGCAGGGAATTATCAACAATTCTAATATTAAATAATCTCTTTCATTACTTTAGCTGTGACATCCAACGCTTCTAAACTAAATGGCGCAGCATCTTTTTGGAAAACTAAATCATATTTTTCACTTTCAGCTACTTTAGCAATTGCCGAACGAATTTTTCCATAAAATGCTTCCATCGCTTCGTTATTAGCAGCATTAAGTTCTTGCTGATACTGCTGGCCATCCCTTTCGAATTGTTGCTGTGCTTCGATGATTTTCTTTTCTAAATCTTTTTTCTTAGCTACGCTTAAAACAGCCCTATCACGGTTAAAAGACTCCATATCTTTTTTTAAACTTTCTTCCATCGCAACCAAATTATCTCTACGTAGCTTAAAAGTATGTTCTAATTTTTCTTGGATTTCTTTCATTTGTGGCGCAGTTTGCATAATTTTTTGTAAATCTACAACGCCGATTTTATTGTTTGCTGCAAGAGCAAAAGAACTACTTAAAGCAAAAACACCTGCTAATAAAATGCTACTAATTTTTTTCATCTTGTTACCCTCAAAAATAAATTAAACATCTCTTACAAGACTTACAAAAACGACTACCACAGATCTATTTTTATAAGTATGTTTCATAAGTCCTATATCAAAAAGCTAGCCCATAACCATACAATCGTAATATAAAATCATAAGCCAAAGCAAGCAAAGCAAAAAATATCCATGCTATACTGCGCGCAGTATAGTTTTCCAAAGATGGCAGTATACTCCATGTTTGGATTAAATTCGAACTAAATTCAGAATATTTTTTCCTGCCTATCTGGTTGCCACATATTCGTCATTGCGAATATATGGCAACCAGATAGGCAGATATTTTTTACCAGCTATTCTTTAAAATCCAGATGACATAGTAAACTGGAAGTACTGTGCCTGATCTAGTGGCTGCTTGTTAATTGGGGCGGCCATACTGAAAGAAAGCGGACCAAAAGGAGAGCGCCAATCAAACGAAACACCGCCTGAGAATCTCAAAGGACCTGAATTGGTACCTGTTAAAGCCGCTGGAGTGTCTTTTACAAACACGTTACCACCATCTATAAATAATGTAGATCTGAAATTTTCTCTACTTAATGGGTAAGGTAAAATCATACCCGCCATACCACTAACAAGTAAGTTTGCACCAATTGAGCGTCCAGTTGAATCTACAGGACCTAAAGAATAGCTTTCATAACCGCGTACTTGGCCTGGCTGAGCAATACCCCCAGCAAAATAATTTTCATAAAATGGCAAACCCTGGCCATTATAACTATTACCAAATCCAAAACTACCAAGAGCTGTAAAGATAAATTCTTTATATACTGGTTGATACATTTTAGCTTGATACGAAGCTTTATAATAATTTAATGATTTAGAAGAAGCTGGCAAGGCAAATAAAAAGGCTGCTTGCTGATTAACACCACTTTTCGGATAAGGCATTTGGTCATAAGTATTTCTACTAATTCCACCAGTCAACCTTATTTCATTAAACTCTCTACCATTTAAATTAACAAAGTTCTGAATTTGTTGCACCGCACCAACAGACTGAACTTTAATACCCTGATAACCATATCCTACTTGAATACTGTGAGCCTCACCTAAGTGAACATTATAATTTACATCACCACCATATCTATTGGAATTATAAGCACTCACATCTAATCTTGATGGATTAACAGTTTGGAAATACATATTTACACCCCTACCTATACCGGTTTTTGTATAGAATGGGTTGTAATAGTTAAATGAATAATCTTGACCCCACAAGCTCGCATTAAAACCTAGCCCAACAGTTCTACCTGTTCCCATAAAGTTATATTGGTTAAATGCAGCATTCACCTGCGGACCAGTAGTACCATATCCAAGAGATGCTGATGCTTCCGCAGAAGGAGCTTCTTCAACACTAATATCTAAATCAACTTGATTATTAGCCCCGGGAATAGGAATAGTTTTAACATTAACATCCTTTATATAACTTATCATCCTTAACTGTCTTTCAGACTCTTTAATGTTATGTAATGATAATAAGCTTCCTTCATTCTGAAGAATTACATTGCGTAGGACATAATCAGCTGTTTTTGTATTACCATGAAAATTAATCCGTCTTACATAAACATGCCGACCAGGATCTATAACAAAATTTATAAATACTGTTTTATCTTTTTCATTAACTTGCGGTTCAGCATTAACCGCTGGGAAACCATAACCAATATCTCCTAGTGCTAAGCCTATTGCTTTTATTGTTTGCGTGATTTTTTTCCTAGAAAAAACCTCCCCTTTAATAACTTCTACTAACTCACACAATTTTGCTTTTGGAATGACCATTTTTCCAACTAAATCATAACCAGAAAAAGTATATTGCGGACCATCTTCAATATGAATGTTTATAAAAACATCTTTTCTATCAGGTGCTAGCAAAACTTGTGAGGAAATTATCTTAAATTTTAAATAACCATGATCCAAATAAAATGATCGAAGTGACTCAAGCGATGCATCCATAGCGGATTTTGAGTACTGATCTTTCTTCGAAAAGTATGTAAATATATTACTGGATGATAAGGCCAATTGATGACGCAGCTCTGATGAAGAAAATGCGTGATTTCCGATAATTTTTATATCTTTAATTCTTGAAACTCTACCTTCAGAAACTGTAACACTTATTGCTACTCTATTTTCCGTAAGTGTGGTTACTTTTGCCGTAATTCTAGCATTATACTTCCCACGAGCATTGTATGCCTGCTTTAATTCTTTCTGTAATCTCTCTAATGCAGCTCTTTGAAATACTAGCCCCTTAACCAAACCCAGCTCTTTTAATATCTCCTTCATTTTATCTGAAGGTATTTCGTTATTACCAACCACGCTAACAGAACCAATAGTTGAGCGTTCGACTACCCTTACAACTAATGTATTACCTTTCCTTTCTAGAACTACTGATTGAAAAAATCCAGTGTCATATAAAGCCCGAATAATTTTAGCAGTCGAGTTTTGATCTATCTCTTCACCTATTTGCACAGGTAGATAATTTAATACTGTACCCTTGCTTACTCTTTGTAAACCAGTAATTTTAATGTCTCGAACTACGAAACCATTCAATGCATGAACTTCGGCTGATAAAGTTAACATTGATGCATAAATTGTCGTCAACATAAATCTCTTACTGATTTTCTTCATAATTATTATTCTATTTCCTAAACAACCTGGCATGATAAACTGATAAATTATCAAAAAGTTTACATGGGTTAAGTTATACAATATAAACCAAAATAACAGCCAACGTTTTATATTAACTAAGCACCATTGTCAACAGACACAAATAAATCAACTACATTCCAGTCATTATAAAAAAGTCTCGCTAAAAAAATAAAAAAATGGCAAAGCAGCTATTAAACTATCAAGCCTATCTAGAACCCCTCCATGTCCTGGTAACAAATTCCCCGTGTCCTTAACTTTACACCTTCTTTTTAACATACTAATAAATAAATCACCGAAAATTGAAATAAACACAATAAATACTGCTAAACCAAACCAAGCAAAACAAAATGTTGGTTTAAAATAAAAATACGCTAAAGTTGCGACTAACATCGCAAGAATAAATCCGCCAATAGTTCCCTCTATAGTTTTCCCAGGACTAACATTAGGAATTAACTTATGCCTACCCAATTTTTTTCCAGTTAAATATGCCCCGATATCGGTAGCCCAAACCAATAATAACAAATAAACCAAATAATCTTTTGCATATTGATTAACCAAGATCCCATATAAACTACTAATAAAAACTGATGCAATAAATAAACATGCTAACCCTACAACATAAACATTTCCAAAATATTTCTCTGATTTCGGATAAAATATAATAGCTGGAATAATCATGGCCCAAACTATAAAATTAACTTTTAAAAAAGTATTTAAAAAATGAATGCAAATAAAAAAAGTAACCAACAAACCAACCATAAAGATAAACTTATATGTTAAATTTTTGATTACAATTAAAGATAACCATTCCCAACCAATAGCTACAAGCAAGCCTAAAGTTACTGCACTTAAAGTCCAGGTATTACCATAATAAATAGCTAGAAATACTAAGGGAACTAAAATTAGGGTAGTTAAAAGACGCTGTTTAAACATTTTGTTCACCAATAAGTTGATTAGATATTTTGCCAAAGCGTCGCTCTCTTGAACTAAAACTAGCTATAGCTTTTTCAAATTCAGTAACGCTGAAATCTGGCCATGGAGTTTGAGTGAAATACAATTCTGTATATGCTAATTGCCAAAGATAAAAGTTACTAATTCTTTTTTCACCACTCGTGCGAATAAGTAAATCTGGATCTGGTAAATCTGAGTTACAAAGCTCTTTTGCGAACAAAGCTTCAGTTATATCAGCTGCATCTATCATTGATGATTGTACTTTTTCTGAGATTTTTTTTGTTGCTTGCAATATATCCCATCTACCAGTGTAGTTTATAACAACATTTAATATTGTCCCACTATTTTTAGCAGTTATGTTCTCTCCATTTTGCATAGCATTTTGCAAGGAAATAGACAAATTACTTCTATCACCCGTAAAACGTAGACAAATCTGGTTTTTATGTAGCTCCACTACTTCTTTCTCAAGGGACTCAATAAACAACTTAAGCAAAAAATTAACTTCTTGCTCTGGTCTAGCCCAATTATCTTGACTAAAAGCCCATATACTCAAAACTTTAATATTATTCTCTGAACAAGCTCTAAGTATCGGTTTAATAGCTTTTACACCTGCTTGGTGACCATCTGTTCTAGGTAAGCCTTTATCTTGCGCCCAACGACCATTCCCGTCCATAATAATCATGACATGTTTAGGTATTTTTTGTCTCAACCTACTTCTTCCGTTTTAAAAAATGTCCTATAGTCTAACCTACAGTTAACAAAAATTTAAGAGAAATTATGTCAAAACCAAGTCTGAGTATATTAATTGTTCTAGATGGTTGGGGTTTTAGAGACGACTCGGCTGAAAATGCAATAAAAAATGCAAACACTCCACAATGGGATAAATGGTGGGGATCTTGTCCTCATACTCTATTAGATGCATCTGGAGAGGCTGTTGGGTTACCAAATAAACAAATGGGCAACTCAGAAGTTGGCCATATGCATATTGGTGCTGGCAGAACAATCTTACAAAATTACTCCAGAATTAATAATGCTATTCATAGCGGCGAGTTTGCAAAGAATGACGTTCTTCAAAAAGCTGTCATCAATGCAAAATCTAAAAACAACTCTATTCATGTTTTTGGGCTTCTATCCGATGGAGGAGTTCACAGTCATCAGCAGCATTTATTCGCGTTTATAAATATTTGCAAACAAAATAATCTTAAGAATTTATACTTACATTTGTTTCTTGATGGCAGAGATACTCCGCCAAAAAGCGCAAAAAACTATTTACATCAATTAGAAGAGTTCATAAATCAAAATAATTCAAATCAACAAACTATAATAAAAATTGCATCAATTTCAGGCAGGTACTATGCCATGGATAGAGATAAAAGATGGGATAGAATTCAGAAGGTATACAACCTTCTCGTCTGCGATGACACTCTTGCAAAATTTAATGAACCATTATCAGCTATCGAAGATTATTACAAAAAAGAAATTTATGATGAATTTATTCCACCCACTAAACTAACGAATTATCCACTAATTAGCGATGAGGACACTATATTTTTCTTTAATTTTCGAGCAGATAGAGCAAGAGAGCTAACCGAGGCTTTTATTAAAAATGAATTTCAAGGGTTTAATCGAGAAAAAACTCTTAAAAACCTTCATTTTTTTACGATGACTGAATATGAAAGTGATTTAAATTGCTGTGTTGTATTCCCTCAAGTTCAATTAAAAAATACCTTGGGAGAAGTTATTTCTGCAAATGATTTAAAACAACTGCGTATAGCAGAAACAGAAAAATATGCTCATGTTACATTTTTTTTAAATGGCGGCGGTGAAGTTTTATTTAATAAGGAAGAGCGAATTCTTGTTCCATCGCCAAAAGTTGCTACTTACGATCTTGTTCCGGAAATGAGTGCGCATGAAGTAACAACCAAAATAATTGATGCTATTGATAATCATAAATATGATGTGATTATTTGTAATTTTGCCAACGCAGATATGGTTGGCCACACAGGAAATTTCTCGGCCACAATCAAAGCAATAGAGTCATTAGATAATTGTCTAGCAAAAATTGGCAACAAAATACAAGAGGTGCATGGCCAAATGCTAATAACAGCAGATCATGGTAATGCAGAGCGCATGTTTGATAGCAAATCAAATCAACCATTAACATCTCATACCAGTGAACCTGTTCCCTTATTATATGTAGGCCCCAAAAAATTAAAATTTAAAGATTCAATTGGGAATTTAAGTGATGTTGCACCTACTTTTTTGGGTTTGTTGAACATAACTGCGCCAGCTGAAATGACTGGAAATAACTTGCTTATTGAACCTAGAAAAAGCAGTTGAGCTCTACTACTGCACTGAATTTTAAAGATTTTTATCAGTCTTGTTGCTTTATGGCCTATATATCAATTATTATAAAAAATTAATTTCCGATTCTAGGAAAAGCGATAATTTGCAAATTATGAACACTTTTAAAAATATACTACTTTCAGGATTAATTTTTTTATTACTCTCGTCGTTTGCTAAAGCATCGGATTTTGAAGATACAAAACAAAAACTTAATAAAATTAAATCTAAAATTCTAACTTTAGAAAACCATCTATCGCAGGTTAATGATAAACAATTATTTTTATCTAATGAATTAACTAAAATAAATAAAAAAATTGACTATTATTTAGCTGAATTAAACGAAATCAATCAAAAAATAGATGTTCAAGAAGAAAAAATTAAAAGTCTCGAATTAGAAATAACTGCCCTGGATAAAAAATTACGCAAAATGCAACGTGTTTTAGCCAAATATCTGACGGCCAGATATAAACTTGATAATAAAGATTCGTTCAGATGGATTTTAAATCATCACGGAGTTGAAAATATAGATAGACTTCTTGTGTATTATAAATATTTAGTCGCTGCAAATAAAAAATTAATGGATGATGTAAAAAATACAAAGTCCTCACTTGCTTTTAAAAATACCGAACTCAATAACGAGCTTAATGAACTAACAAATCTCAAACAACAATGGCAAAGTAAGTTAGATAAATTAAATAATGATAAAAATTATCAAGCGGCACTTATTAAAAAACTAAATAGCGATATATATAAAAATCAAAAATCACTGGAAACCTACCGCCAGCAAGAAGCAAATCTTACTAAACTCATTACAAAATTAACCAAAACAAGTGTTTTACAAACAAAACACCCATTAACTAGCATGAAAAAAAAATTAAGGAAACCAGTCAATATAAGCTCAGATAAAATTAAAAAATTTAATCAAGGAGTGGTGTTTAATGCAAAAGAAGGAACCATAGTCCATGCTATTTCACCAGGTAAAGTCGTATTTGCTGATTGGTTAAATGGTTACGGCCAACTACTAATTATTGACCATGGTTGGGGATTTATGAGTCTTTATGGCAACAACGCCAGTCTGTTTAAAAAAGTAGGCGACCAAGTAAATGAAAATGATAAAATATCAAAAATTGGTCATAGCGGCGTTTTTCACGAAAATGGTCTATATTTTGAAATACGACATCATGGAAAAGCAATCCCACCATTGGCGTGGTTGCAGTAATGGAGAACATCATGATAAATAAAAAAATAATAATTCTGTTGTTGAGCTTCATTATGTACCCTTTTATCTCGCAACCATCTTTTGCTTTACCAGAGAGAGATAAATTAAGCACTAACGATGAAGAGCAACAAATTCCAATGGAAGATGTGCAGAGATTTTCAAATGCTCTGAGTTTAATAAAAAAGTATTATGTAAAACAAATCGATGACAAAGTATTATTCGATAATGCCATTCGAGGAATGTTAAACGGATTAGACCCGCATTCTGGCTATCTTGATGAAAATGACTTTCAAGAGCTCCAAACTGCAACAAATGGAGAGTTTGGCGGATTAGGAATTGAAGTTACTATGGAAAGTGGTGTCGTAAAAGTTATTACTCCACTTGTAGATACCCCTGCATTTAAAGCTGGGGTTAAATCAGGTGACTATATTATTAAAATTGATAATAAATCCGTGCAAGGAATTGAATTAAAAGACGCAGTGAATTTAATGCATGGCCCATCTGGTAGCCCAATCACCTTAACCATTTTACGTAGAGGCGAAAAAAAGCCAATCATTAAAACAATTAATAGAGAAAAAATTGAAATTAAAAGCGTCCAAAATCGTTTATTAAATGGTAAATATGGATATATACGCCTAACCCAATTTCAATCAATGACTGAAAAAGATATGTTAACAGCCATTAAAAAACTACAAAATGAAGCTGGAGGAAAATTAAAAGGACTTATCCTTGATTTAAGAAATAATCCAGGAGGGCTTTTAGACTCAGCTATTGAAGTTTCTTCTACATTTTTAAATAAAGAAAGAAATGGAAAAAAAGAGATGGTAGTTTATACCAAAGGCCGCTTACCTGGGTCAAAATTTACCGCCATGGCACAAGCCAGTGATATTTTATATGGCGCACCTATGGTTGTTTTAATAAACAATGGTTCCGCTTCAGCATCAGAAATAGTTGCTGGCGCACTTAAAGATAATAACAGAGCATTAATCTTAGGTACAAAAAGCTTTGGTAAAGGATCAGTGCAAACAGTATTACCACTCGATGATAAAAGAGCTATAAAATTAACTACAGCACTATATTACACTCCTTCAGGAAAATCTATCCAAGCTAGAGGAATAACTCCTGATATAATAATTGAAGAGATTACTGTTCCTAAAAACAGCAATCAATCCGATGTGGTTGTCTTCTCTGAAGCTGACTTAAGTGGCCACTTAAAAAATGGAAATAAGAACACGCGGGTATCTAGAAAAAATAGTCAAGATGAAATAAACTTGTTGCATGAAGACTATCAATTGTATGCTGCGTTAACTATACTAAAAGGATTAGCAGTCGCTGGGCATTAAGGAGTTTAAAGCATGTCGTTACCGGATGTAGCTCAAAACCTTAAAATAACTAGCCCTAATTCGATTCCAAAAGGATATTTTAGATCAAAGTTATTCGCGACAAACAACACAAATAATCAATTATTAGCAGCGGCAAGTCCGCTGCTTTCATTACTTGAGAGACTATGCCAAAGTCCTGCTCTACCTAAAATAGAACAAGCAATAGAAAATATTGAACATGAACTATATGCATTTAACTCTAGACTTTTAAGTAAAGAATGTTTAGAAGAATTTATAGCAATAGCTCACTATTTACTGTATGCCACAATAGATGAAATTCTAGGTAAAAATTATCTTAGAGTTTATGGAGAAGAAATCAACTTTAAATCTTTCACACCATCATCCCAAGATGGTATAGGCCCTGAAAAAAAATTCTTTAAGGTTGTTGAACATTTAAAAGAAAATTCTAATCAATACTTAGACTTAATTGAGCTAGCTTATTATTGTCTTATCTCTGGTTTCGAAGGTCATTACCATATGAAAGCAAATGGCCGGCAAGCGTTAGATAATTTAATTGAAGAATTACATTTGTTAATTCTAGAAAATAGAGTTAACAAACCATATAAACTATTTCAAGAAACTATAATTCCGACCTTTACAAGAAGTAATTATAAACCTTATATTATTTCATCTACTCTAATTTTGGGATTACTTGCAATGACATATTTTGGCAGCCATGCGCTTCTAGATAGGCAAGCAAAGTCTGTAATTAACAATAACTATCAATTAGCGCATCTGGATAATTAATGGACCAAACAATATCCCTACTTATCAGTAAGTTAAAGAAGCTTTTTTTTCAATTAAAGCCCAAATCATCCCTACTGTCTTTAATTATTATTACTGGCATAACTAAACAAGGAGTAAGTACTTTATTATCACAAAGTGGCTATAATTGTTTTTTACAAAATAATAATGGTGCGGATATTTATTATAATGATCACGGAGTAATAATTGACTTAAGTGCATCCAAATTAAATAAAAACTCCATTCAGAATTTTATAAAAAGAATTAACAACTGCAACAGGCATATTAAAATTTCTGGATTAATGCAATGCATAGATATCAGCCAACTTATTAATTCTAACTCGCAAGAGATTAAAGATGCTATATCTTTAAATACTAACTTAACGAAAAAATTTGCTGACAGTTTATCTTCTACAATTAATCTTGCGTTTTTGTTTACAAAATTAGATTTATTGGCTGGGTTTTGTGATTTTTTTCAAAATGATCACTCGCTTGACTTAGCGAATCCTTTTGGTTTCTCAATAGATGAACATACTTTATCTAATATTAATCTTAAATTTGATCATTTTATAGAGTCAGCCACTCAGCAAGTTATAAAAAAAATTCATCCAGTTAGATCTAGTATAAAACGAACCTTAATTAGGGAGTTCCCATTACAACTAAGCAGTTTACGAGCACCTATTATTCAAATTATAAAAAATGTTCCAAGTACCAAATTTCATTTAAAAGCAATTTATTTTACTAGCGGAGAACAAGGTGGCGTTTGCATAGATAGACTGAATAAAAAAATTCAGGAAGAATATTCATTAATTTTAAAAAGCCAAATTCATAATGCGACTAATTATAGATCTTATTTTATTTCCGGAGCTTTCAATGAATTTCAATCTCAATCAAAACAAATTAAAGAAAATATCAAATTTAATCATAAATTAGCAATTGGCGCTCTATCATCAGCCGCCATTATTAGTATTATCTTAATTGCCAACCAATACTATAAATCTGCGAATTTAATTGATAAAGCCAGCCAAGATCTAATAACTTATGACAGTATCGGTCCAGATAAACAAAATAAAGATATAAAAGCATACTACTTAGCTAAAGCTTCACAAACAATTAACTCTCTTTCAAAGAGTTCTTTAAAGATATCTAACATTAAAATATTAAAAGATTCTATTGATAATAGCGCAAACAAGCAAATAACTGACAGTTTTATTCCGCAGTTACTTGCAGAAATAGAGCAAGAAATAAACCAATCTGGGCAATCTCCTGTAGAGAAATATCAAGCGCTTAAAGTATACTTAATGCTTGGTAATAAACAATATCAAAACCAACAAGAAATTGCTGCCTGGTTTACAAAACATTTTACAAAAAATGGTATTGATGCAAATTCCAAGAAAAAATTAATGCTATTAAACAAAATTCTACAAAATAACAACGCTAATATCCAAATAAATCAACAAATAGTTACTGATGGTAGGAATTATCTAAATGCTTTACCGACTAGTTACTTGTTTTACTCGCTAGCTAAAGAAAAATTTTCCAAAGATAGCAAACCTTTAGAGTTCGACGGTTTTGTTATTAGCTCTGAAAAAATTCCATTCTATTTAACTAAAACTGGTTTTCAACAAACGACTCAATCTCTGCCTGAAATTATTAAAGAATTTACAAATGAAAACTGGGTGTTAAACAGACCGGACTTATATGAGTTAGAAAATTTATTAAAGCAAGCTTATAGTTATGAGTATGTTATTTGGTGGCAAAATTTTATTGAAAAATCACATCCTATTCATGCTCAAACTTATCAAGATGCCTATACTTTGACTAAATTATTGCGGGAAACTAATTTATTAAGAAAGCTGATTAAAATAATTCAAACCGAAACCGGCCCAATTTCAAGCCCTGATTTACAGCAAAGCTTATTTAATCAAGAAATTGCTAGCAAATTTAGTGACATTAATTTAGTAAGTAATTCTAGCATTGAAAGCTTACTAAATAATATTTCTGAATTGGAGAGATTTTTAGAAACCATGTCCATTCTTAATGATCAAGGAAAAGCTGCTTTTAATTTAACTAGAGCTAGATTTAAGGGAGATTCGATTGCTAATCCAATCAGTGTCTTATACTCTCAATCCGAACAACTGCCAAAACCAATCAGCATCTGGGCAAAGCAAATTGCTGATGACATTTGGATGACCTTAATCCAAGAAAGCCGAGCTTATATTAATAAAAGATGGCAAGAGGAAATTTATCACGAATATCAAGATAAAATAGCCAATCGTTTTCCTCTTAATGAGAGCGAATCAGATGAAATTAATATTCGCGACTTTAACAAGTTTTTTGCAAAACATGGTACTTTAAATGCTTTTAGCGAAGAATATATTAAGCCATTTTTAGATACTTCAAATCCTAACTGGCAACCGAAAGAAGTTAATACTTTCATTTTACCAATATCTCAAGAAACAATTAAAGAATTAATTCGGGCAAATGTAATTACAAGTATGTTTTTTACTAATAATAGCGACCAATGTTCTATTGCTTTTAGTATGCAAAATATTAATTTAGATCCAATTGTTAGTAATATGGAAATAACAATTGGCGATATTAAAATATCTAGTCATCAAGATGAAGAAAGCAATGCGACTGAATTTACTTGGCCAGAAACAAATGCAAGGCTCACAATTAACTCAATAGAAGGTCAACACTTTGAAATAGAGGAATTAGGTAGTTGGGCTTTTTTCAAAATCTTAAAAAAGGTAAATGTGCTAGTTGATGAAGAAGATAGCTCCAACCTCCAAATAGCATTTGAAATAAACGGTAACTCCGGAAAATATCTACTAAAAGCTGACAACCAGGTAAATCCATTTATCCCTGGTATTTTAGATGCTTTTAAATTACCAGATTTAATAGTGTAGACGCTTTGTCTTCATCTGGACTTTTTAAACTCTTCATAAACATCAATAAAGAATTTAAATCTTTAATCTTAACAGATAATACATTATTTTTAGTCGCCTGTTTATTTTTAGCTTCAATAATTTTTTCTTGAGTTTGTTTAAATACAAATGGCTTTACCGGAATTACAGTGGCATGCAATACAGAACTGACCTCTGGATCCAACAGTGGTGCGGAATCCATGGATCCCGCGGTCAAGCCGCGGGAAGTCGAACCACCGACTTTCCAGAAGCTCCATATTTGTCCAACTTGATTCACAGCTTTTTTAAATTTCGTCGCTTCAGATGTATCATTGGGAGCAGGAGCAAACGAACGTCCCCAAAAAATTCGACTACCGCTTTTTCCATTTTTTGCATTGTTTGGCGTAGGAGGAGGCGGCGGTTTTGGGAGCACTTGATCATCTTTTTCCTCGGCTACTCCATTTTGATTTAAATCCATCCCATCTGAGAGAATATTGCTCAATCTAACCGGGACTTCACTTGAATGGCCGGCATTAATTTGCTCAATTTGGCTTGAACTTGCAGTAATTTTGTCGCCCTTTAAAATGAGGGGACTATTGAGAATTTTCTCTCGTAAACTCGCATCAGGAGCGTCTATCATTAGATTATAATGTGGACTATCCAATCCAGATTGTCCTGGATAAAGATGAATATGAGCTTTATCTATCCCTAAAGAAGATGCAAAATTATCTGTCATTTTATTTAAAAATACTCCTCTATTAACTGGAGTAAAATTAGGATTAGCTTTTCTTATCTCGGTAACAATTTTTGCTAATTGGGTTCTTAAAATAGATAAAGGAGATTTTTTAAGAAGCGCTACTGGAGATTGCACTCTTATTGAATTATTTTGATTAGATATTATCTCTAAATCATATTGACTCACATAATCTAACAATATTTCAAAAACGGATAAACCAGAATGTTCGGATATTATTTGCTTTATCTTATTTGAAATCTCGGTACTACTTACTTTATATTTCTCATTATTTGTAACACGATAACTATTATCTGTATTTGTTCCGAGCGTTAACAGATTGTCTGGCAAATATGCTGCCATATATCCTTCTCGAATCCCTTCTTCACAAACATTATTTAAATTTACAGCATCTTGTTTGCTTTCAGACAAAGACTCAAGCATATCGATGCTCTCATCTAGGATATTTTGCAAACTATTTAAGCCAAAGAAATAATTTAAAAATGAATGTACTGAGAAATTATTATTCAAAATTACTCTAAATTTATGTAGTTTTTTATATAAATTATCCTTCGTTAAGGACTTAGTATTTTCTAAATCGCTAATTTCACACAAAAGTTCCAAATCAATCCTTCTATAAAGACGCAGATATTCACCAAACTGCAAAATAAAGAAATTTACTCCATTTGCAAATGTTTTCAATTTATTAGTCAGACTATTTTTTACTATTTTAGAAAAATCTTTTTCTTTAAAAGATTTTAATTTTGCAATTACCTCAAAAGATTTTAATTTTGCAATTACCTCATTATTATTGCCTAACATTGAAAATAAATTAACCATGTCATTCACAAATGGAAGTATATTTAGTAATATACTATTATCTTTCTCAGAATCAAACTTGTCTACTAATTTCCCTAATCTTAAGATCTGATCCTGTTGTGCAACTGTTAGATCTTTTTCTGACTCTGACAATTTAGGATATAAGCTGATAAAATGGTCTATTCTACTTTTCAAGTGTTTTTGCAATCTCTTATAGTCAGATAATTCCCCTTCAAATTTTAAAATAGCTAAAGTTCCATCTTTGTTTTTTTCGTATAATAGTTTAGTTATCTCAGCAGAGACCAGCGGAGTTATTTCAATTTTTTTTCTAGTATGTTGTAAAGATAATTTTCTAGAATTAAAATCTCTATCAGATAATTTACTGAGTTCTAGGAATTTTTTATCAAAACCAATATCGTTACCTTCATCTTTAGTTACAGATTTAAACTTATCCTCCAACGATGTTTGAAAATCATTATTCCATAATTCAATTGCCCGCTTTTGAAATTCTGATAATGCTTTATCCAACTCGTCTCTATCTGAAACACCATCTTTCAAACGAATATAAGGATTACTACAATTATTTGTATTATGCTTATTACAAATTCCATCCCATTCATTATTTAGTTTAGATAAAATTTCCCCTCTTAACAGATGGAAGTCAGAAATTAGTTCTTCACTTATATTTATACTTGTTATATTTATACTTGCGAAAAATGCCCCTCGCCATATATCAAAATTATCAGTCACAACTTCTTTAATATCTGCTACTTGCTGCAAATAGTAATCTTGCATTTTTTGTCCAAGAATAGCTTTCTGCTCATTTACCGCTACTTGCCGCTGTTTTTCTTCTAAACTTATTCCAAATATCGATTCTAAAATGCTTCTACTTGTAAATTTGCCGCTTGGAGATATAATCAAAGCCATGCCATTTTTACCACCTCTAGCAGATCTTCCGACTTTTTGCGCATGCTCTGCTGCTGAGCTTGCATGGGCATCGATTACAAACAAACCATCCTTATTTTCAGGTTTAGGATCTAAACCCCTACCTTTGCATGGAGGAACAACTGTAATCTTATTCAATTTAACACTATTTTTAACAGCTTTTCCATGCTCATCAGAATCTGTAGTAACCCATAGTTTATCAACTCTCTTTTCACTAAACTTTTGTACTAATTTTTTATGTACTTCATCTACATTATCTCTTTCTACAAATACCCAAATTGGTCTAACAGGGCTTGATTGATAATCCTTACCAAAAAACTGATAAATATTTTTTAACAAATAATTATAAGTTTCAACGACACTTACCACAAAATCTAATAAAAATGATGGAATATAAGAATCATAATATTCTGCATACCTTATTGCATTAATTATAGAGACCATTAGTGCATCTAAATCATCTTCAGCTACAGCTTGAATTGGTAACATTTTTCTTTTACCAGGATTACTTGGTGGAATAGCTGTAATTTGGGTTCCTAAACTATATTGTTCTATAGGATTATCTTTATTAGTTGCTGAAACCCCTATTATACAATCAATCTCGTTATACGCTGATTTATTGGAAATTTGATAAACAGTGGTTGAATCGCCTTGTAACGAATCCTTATCTGTTTTTTCTTTATTATTTACATGTAACATGCTCTGCAAATCTGGAGTAAAATTATTACTAAGGCTATATCCTCCATCTTCTCCAAAAGGAACATCTTTCAAAGAACCATCTGTTTCTTTATGCTTAAAATAAGACTTATCTAAAGCTGGATTTTTGGCATTATTTGCGCTTCTAAAGTAACGAAGTAATTTAAAATTATTCCATTCGCTTAATTCTTTCTGGGATATTATCTGATTTGTACTTCCACTTGCCTTTTCTTGAAGAAATGATTTTAATTTTTCCAAAATTTGGTCCGCAGTATATGGTGGCTGACCATTTTGTATATCGGTTTGTTTAACATCGTCCTTATCTACAAATTCATTTATAGCTCTAATTATCCATTGATCAGAATTGGCATTTTTATTACGAATGGCAACACCACACTGTGTTGGATCTGAGAAATTATAATCATATTCATCTGAAATAAGACAAAGTTTACTTTCTCCACCTACCTCATATTTGAGCAAACTTTCACCATCAAGCTTAAACTTAGCAATAGTATTTTTTATTGCCGTTGAAGATCCATAAGTTACTCCACGCTTTAGATAAGTATCTGGTGTATTCGAAGATAGTAATTTTGATTTTATTCCTAATGACTCAAAAAAGAAATCATTATGCTGCATAATCAAAGCTTGATTAGCTAAATCCTCATTTGCGGTTTCTACAAGTACAGTACATCCCTTTGCAGCCATTAATGCTGCTGTTAGAGCTGTAATTACACTCTTGCCTTCACCGGTATCTATTCTAAATTTCTGTTTTTTTGGATTATCCAAGGCCACAAGTACAACTATTATCTGCTCTAAGCGTGGAAAATGCTTCGCCTTTTTTTCATATAAAGTTCTAAATACAGCTAAGAGCTGTAAGGTTAAAACCCTATGCTTAGGATCTGGTGAAGATATATTATTAATATCTAGTTTGCTTTCAATCTGCTCATAACATTCTATTAAATTCTTTGCAATTTTCTCTAAATCATCAACTTTAGCTTTATGCAAGTTACAGCCGTCTTTCCAATCTTTAAGAATAGTTCCATTACCATCCTGTGGAAATAATACATGATCACCTGATCCTAGTGCATTAATATATAAAAATTCTTGAATTAATTTTTCCTGCTCTCCAATATCAAGATGTTGGTTATCGATTAAAGATTTTATCTGCGCTACAACTTCTGGTAATCTTTCTGTATCAAATTTATTTTGATCAGAACTTAAAACTAGGTCATAGGGATTTTTATCAAACTCGTCTAAATATTCTTTAAATCTATCTGAAGAAAATTCAGCAAAATTACCAACAAATTTATCAAAACTAGGATAAGGTCGTGACTTAAATAATACACCATAAGCTTCTTCAAAATTTTTTAAATTTAAACTAGTTAGTGAATTTAAAATATTATATATTTGTGTAGAACTTAAGTGATTATTTGATTCTTTTAATATTTCAAAAATCTTAGAAATTTCTTTTTTTCTATCTGATATTTGTACACCACTTAGTATCGTAAAAAATTTATTTATTTTTTCAGATTCAGATTCTAATACAGAATTATCTTTTGCTACCGCAGGAATAATCAAAGTTAACAAAAACCCTAAATGCTCATCGTCCAAAAAATTCTTAACATTACAAATAAATGCATCAGCATGCTGAGTTTCTATTTTCCCTTTAATATCTACAATATCGCCAAATAAACTCTGGTTTACACCTGGAAACTTTTCACAAATATTTAGAACATCTTGAATAGGATAAATTTTATTTTTAGTTAGAATATTTTCTATAATATTTTCAAAAAGAAAATTAACTTTATAAACAGAAATTGGATTATTTTTATTACTAGAAACTAGTTTATTAAGAGCATTGGCAATATTTTTAATTTTTGTATTAATCTCGCTATCATTATTGTTATCTTTAAGATTTTTAATTTTACCGTAAATATGTTCTAAAGAACTAAAGAAAGTCTTTTGATTTGCAACATTACTCTCTCCACTAAATAAATGTTGTAAAGAAAAGCAAATACTAATTAATGATTCACAATCAACCGTTGGTACATTGTTAGTTCCATGACATAACTCCATTATTATATTTAAATACTTAAGATAATTATCTGATTCCTTAGATTTTAATTCTGATAACGTATCAGTAAATTTAATAACATTGTTCAAACGATCATTAAACGATTCTATAAGATCTCTAAATTGAATAAGTGGCTTTAATCCTATATTTTTTAATTTATCGACAACTGAATGCAATCTCTGTTGTGGAGCAGCTGACTGAATTAAAAGTAATTCTTCTTCAGATGCATCTCTGCATCCATTTTGTTCAATTTCTTTGATTTTGTTAACTAAATTACTATGCTGATCATTTGTGTCTAGTGGTATAACTTTTCTTTCTAGATTTGCAAAAAAGTATAGTTTATTATTATAAGATACAAGCGCATCTTTTCTAATTGATTTAAGTTTTATTGCATCATAAATTTGTTGCTTAATATCGGTTCCATCTCCTAGTCTATCAATATTAATTAATTTACATCCATCTTCGCAAATTAATCCATTATCAGTATCTTGTTGAATAATTTCTCCAAATTCAGCTGTTAAATTATCAAGGTTTCTTGAGTTTTCATTATCTCTAGCCACTTCAGAAATGGACAAATCAACGATATTATAAAAATACAATTTGTCACCATATTTAAACAATGTGTTGTAATAACCGAATTTATTCAATAATTCATTTTTACTGTCTTCTAATAATTTGTCTTTATTCTCCGCATTTTGTTTTTTATTAATTTCTATTATTTCACGATTGTAATTTTGCTTTTCTCTATCAAATTTTTCTTGCAAATTGTCGTTGTAAACAGCTAATTTAAAACCAATTGATGGTCTAAAATTTTTCACTTGGCTAATTAAATGTTCTTGCAACATACCATATTCTTTGTTATCACCTAACACCTTTGTAACCGCCGCCTCAACTTCGCTTGCAGAGCAATTTAATAATTGCTTATTTATAAAAGATGATAAACAAAAAGTATGCTGATATTTATCTATTAAAGGATGTACAGCTTTATCTTTTATTCCAACTTTTATAATAGGCAAAATGTATGATAAACTCCATGAATAATTAATACACTGTAATCTTAATGTCTCATTTATGTCACTAAAACCGTTGATAATCTCTGTTTCACTAATTGTTTGATTTTTTGATTTGTTAATAATTGGAATTATGGAACCATTAATTAGTTCATCCAACCAGTCTTTCAATTGAACAACACGTAATGCGCGGTGTAAAAGAGAATTAGACTCATATTCAGATTTTTCCCCATTATTCCCTAAATATGTCTTTTCTAACTCATATTCTTTGGCGAACGCGGCAAATACTTTCTTTAGATTAATACCGTTTAAATCTTTATGCTTTCTACCAAACACGATATCTTGAGGAATCTTGTCATTACAAATTTCAGCTAACTTTTCATAGTTTAAAAATCTTTTAGACAGACCAATATGAATATCACATAATTTGTCTAAAAATAATTTTCTTTCATTAATATCTGCTGTGTTTTTAACCTTATTTATTATCAGATTATACGCTTCGTTAAAATTATTATTATAAGAAATTAATGAAAATGCTATCATTAATTGACTGATGGTATTTTCATCAAAATTTTCCTCTGGTCGAATCAATAATCTAGTAGCTTGTTCTAAAGAAACTATAGATTCAACCATAGAGTACTTAACTGCCGGGAGTTGATCTTCTGCCTGCAATTTTAAAGACTTTTTCTCTAATTCAGATAAATTATCAAATAACTCTACAGATATTGTTCCATGGCTTTTAATGATAGAAAATATATTACAAATTACTTCGCCTCTATCTTTATCACCAAAATCTACATCCGCGATTATCGACAATATTTTTGTTAAATCTGATAAATTTGGCACTGTCTTAGGATTAAATTCTACTGTACAAATGTTGTTAACTATATCTGCTAAAAGAATACCCTGCTTTTCCTCCACCTCTTTAAGCTTTTGTATAAAATCCTTATATTGTTGTCTTGCAATATTTGAATCAGAGCTAGAAAACCCAACCATAGCAGCAATATACAATAAATAAGATTTTGTTTTTATTGTATATTTTTCTTGCCTTATAAAATTAATAATCTCAAAAACTATTTCCAAGTTTTTATTATCCGCGCTCACCATGCGTCTAAAGAATCTACCTGCGATTAGGTCATATGATAATATATTTTCTTTAATATCCTCTTTAATATCCATTGTCTGTCTAAACAACGCATCATCTTCCATTGAGAAGTTTATTATTTTAGACTCTCTATCATATTCATAAGTGACATTTTCAAAATACATACTGTTATGTATAAAACTCAAGTTACCATATCTGCTAGCAAAATATGCGCCATATGGCTTTGATAAGTCTAAATCTGATAATGCATGTAATTGATTATTAGTTGGATTTTTACTTAAAATCCATGATGCTGCGTCCAAAGTTAACTGCATATTTAAAGAAATTGGAGCTTTACTCGGCAAAGAATTCGTTAATTTAAGATCTGCTAACATATTTTTAAATTTAAAAAATGCACCAGATAATTCATCAAAATCTAAGTCAAACCCACTTTTCTGATGTTGTGTAACTAGAGATTTCCACCAAATTTTTTCAGCGGACGACATTCTTGCTATATCTGACAATCTATCTATTGATTTTTTAGTAGCAAACTGCGCGTAATTACTCTGGAACTCAAGAAATGGTGCAAATAATTCTGAATCCATACTGTTTAATTGCCTTAAAAACCTTAAGGCACCCACACAGTTAGCAATAAATAAAATACTATATAATCCAGAAACCAAGTGTTGACTGTTATGATGTAATGCATCAAAATACTCAAGAAATTTATTTTCTATTCTAGATTTATTTTGCGAATCTTCTATTTTTTGCTCTACAAACTGTTTAAACCAAATTAAAAAATTTGCCTTAATAGGTTCAATTGATGAACTTAATTGATCAGTTACAGGGCTTATAACTGTATTTGAATGTCCTATATTATATTTAGGTTTTGATATCTTTGGAGTATATTCGTTAGAATCAAAGAGATAATCTCCATCATAACAAAAATCCAGGTAATATGTATTATCTTTAGCATTTTTATAATACCTAACGCGTTTTTCAATACCACCAAACTTATTCAAAACTACCGGAAGATTATCCAGAACAAGTTGCTGATTGTTATTTTTGCTTAGCGCATCAATTACATCTTTAGCAACAGAATTGATTATCCCTTCTTGTCTACCTTCAGATGACAGTGAACCAATTAGTTGATCCCATTCTATTTGTAATTCTGGAAAATGCTCTTGAAAATTATCTCTTGTGATGTATATAGATGTATCAGCTCTATCTCGCTCTTGAATAGCTTTAATCTTTATTGCGTTATCAACTTCAGGCTTCGCTACCACATCGTTTTTTGAGTAATCGGGGAGTATTAGTAATTGTTGCGTACTAACATATGGCATTTTTTGGTTTTTTCTATTTAATACAGATGGATCTACTTTTAAATTATGAGTTACCGATTCTTCATAAAATTGCTCGATTGGTATTGGTTCCTCTAAAGCCCTTAAATAATCGAACTCTATTCTTATCAAATTATTATTATCTATAATCCTTATATTGGCCTTTATATCATTTTTATACTTTTTATATATATCATAAAATTCTTTAATTTCTTGCTTGATGGTTTCATTATTATCATTAGAAAAGTTGCAGAACAAATATAGTGTAAAATCAGATGAATATTTTTTTATACTATCAATCAATGGTTCAACATTTTTACTATTTGCACACAAACTTGACAGATATAGCGTAATATCACCAAAAATAATCTGCATACAAGACCTCATTAAAACAGAATGATATAAATTTAATCATTTAATTTTAACAGATATTCATAAAAAATGCACTTTAAATTAAAATTAAACTATAAACGGATTTTTAAAATTCGTCAAACAGTCCTTTTAAATCTTGTTCTGTCAGTTCTAATTTACTGGTTGTTTTATCAGAAAACAATCCATCCATGAGCTCCTTTTTACGTTGCTGCATCTCTAAAATTTTTTCTTCCACAGTTCCTTTGGCAACTAATTTATAAACAAATACTGTTTTCTCTTGTCCGATTCGATGCGCACGATCGGTAGCTTGATTCTCTACTGCTGGATTCCACCAAGGATCATAATGAATCACCGCGTCAGCCGCAGTAAGGTTCAACCCAGTTCCACCTGATTTTAAACTGATCAAAAATAACGGTATTGCTCCCGATTGAAATTGTTGCACCGGTGTAGCTCGATCTTTGGTTTGACCAGTTAATTTCACATAAGGAATACCTGCCTTGGTAATCGCCTCTTCAATGAGACCTAACATCTCCGTGAATTGAGAAAACAACAAGATGCGTCGACCTTCTTCAATGAGCTCAGGCAACAGTGACATTAGTAGGTCTAACTTGGCTGATTTAGACGCTTTCTGTTGTGTTGTTTTTATTTTTAATAGCCGCGGATCACAACAGATTTGACGCAGCTTTAGCAGCGCATCGAGAATAATTATATGACTGCGTTTCAAGCCAAGTTTAGCGATTTCCTTCTGTATTTTCTCTTGCATCGTAATTCGTACGGTTTCATAGAGATCGCGCTGCCCACCCTCCAATTCAAAATGACGAATCATCTCAACTTTTTCTGGCAATTCCTTGACAACTTTATCCTTTGTGCGTCGTAGTAAAAATGGCGCAATGCGTCGATTCAAGTGTTGACGACGCTCTTGGTTTTCATGTTTTTCGATGGGTGTTCGAAAAAGACGTTGAAATGATTTCTGATCACCCAGCAAGCCAGGCATCATAAAATGAAACAATGACCATAACTCACCCATGTGATTTTCCATCGGGGTTCCCGTTAAACACAGGCGATGGGTGGCCTTGAGTTGAATGGCTACTAATGCAGCCTGACTCTTCGCATTTTTAATGAATTGTGCTTCGTCCAAAATGAGCAAATGAAAGTGTTGCTCAAGCAATATGTGCTTATCTCGCACAATCAATGGATACGTTGTCAAGATCAAATCATAGTCTGCAATGCAGTCAAATTGCCCTTTTCGGTCAGCCCCATGAAGAAGCAGTACCTTAAGTTCAGGAGAAAAATGTTTTGCTTCCATTTGCCAATTAAACATTAAACTGGTTGGTGCAATAACGAGACAAGGTTGCGTCATCCGACCGCTGGTCTTTTCCAAGGTAATATGCGCCAGAGCCTGCACTGTTTTACCCAAGCCCATGTCATCTGCTAATATCCCACCAAATTCATATTCACGTAGAAATTGCAGCCAGCTTAAACCATCAAGCTGATAGGGCCGTAATTCGGCTAAAAATTGATTCGGAACTTCTGCCTGCTGGATCCCATTAAAATTGGATAACTTACGAGCCATTTCACGAATGCGATCGCCACCTATCCATCGCAATTGAGCGGCACCTATTGCAGCATCTAATTCAAGTAAACGTGACGCATGTAATGTGGATAAGCGCAATTCTTGTTCATCTGATAAACTGTCCGAATCATATAACTCTATTAATACATTGAGCAGATTTTTAACCCTGTTAGCTGGCAGTGGAATATAATGGCCATTGGGCAGGCGTGCATAAACAGGCTCTGTATCATCCGCCGGAGATTGATCTCGAGATTTCCATTGCTTTAGCATGGTCTGAATCACGGGCAGTAAGTTAATTTTCTCACCTTTGACAGTGATCCCTAGCTCCAAACCAAACCAGTCATACTCTGAACTTTCCTCTCGAATTGATGAATACCACTCCTCAATCGGTTCATCAATAATTTGATAAGGGTATTGAGCATCAAATGTAATTTGCCAACCCGCCTGCCGTAGTTTCGGTACTATTTTTGTGCTAAACATCAATGGGTCGGATGTTGCATGTTCAATCAACAATGAATTCACCCATTTTTCATTTGCAATGGTTCGGGAAAACTCAGGAATACTACTCAGAACAAGCGCATTACATCGCATTAATTCTTTCAATGCATTTATTTCAAATGGTTTATTGCGTACTAGTGTAATCAGTTGATCATCTTGTACCTGGTTAATGGTTTCATTTGAATTTTGCCAGGGAATGTGTGTGCCATCATAGTCAAATGAAACATCCACAAGCGCTTTCATCGACTCAGGCGCTGCACCATACTGATTGAAATACATTGATCGTATAGGGGCTTGAAATAAACGCAAGCATGGCACAGGCTTACGATTCTGTATGCGTCTTTTAGTCAATTGTTTTGGCGGTTTAACACCTACAACTTGATCATGTTTACTGAAAAAATCAACTACCGCTTCAACTTGCCCAGGTTGAATTTTAGGAGCAGATAACAGTAGTCTAGCAATTTTGTGATCAAGGTTCGTGTTCAATACGCCGCATGCTGACTGCGACTCATCGAAATACCATGGTTGTTCGATAAACAAGATTGGGTAATGTTTTTCAGGAATTCCGAAATGCAATGTTTGCATACCTTGATCATCAATATCCCAACGGAGCTCAACGGATTTGGGTTGCGCCAGGGACAACGGGTTAGCGTGCACAGTACGCCAGTGACACCGCCCAGTATTGATCAACTCAAGAAGCAGCGCCTCTCCAAGCTCACCATGAAGACAATACTTCGATGAGTATCCAAAATAACGTGTTGTTTTTTGTATCATACCCAATTTAGCTAACATTTCTTTATCAATTGGATGCAAGTGTTTTTGTTGACTGAGCGCTGTTTCACTATAAGGTTTTGGTGTACCCAATCCACCCGCTTTCAATCGCCTGACTAACATTGGATCTACACCCAATTGGTGTGTTTCACCCACGATTTTAGACAGGACATAATACAAGCCATATGTTTCATCAATCGGAACAGGCGCCGAATACCTCTCATCCATAACATGCTGAAGTTGACGTAACCAATGGGTAACACGTGGGTCGTCTACGATATCCGGATTCGCCTTTCGAGACAAGGGAATGACATTGCTTTTAGTCGTGGCAATAAACGATGCGTTATGATCAACAGCCTGCAACAAAGCGGCAACGACATGTTTGCAATCATGCTGTAGTGGACATGAGCAAACACCCTCTAGGCGAATAACATGCTTTGTATCTACAATACGTATGGATACAGTATATAGAGTCGTTCCTTGTACCTGTGCATTGATAAGACTCTCGGCAGTTGACGGGTGAGTTATGTGTAGATCAACAACACGATGAGCTGTATAATAACTCTTCCCTTTATGATGAGTCGCTGATTTGTAGGCTGACTTGATAGTCGACTTTGTAAGGGTGCTTAATATATTTGACATCATGAAATCGAAATTAAGGCAGATAATAACTGACTAAAGAACGTTGTTATGTTTATTTTTTTATTATAAAACCCCTGGGTATAACGCATTTAAATGTCCTACTATAAATAATAAAAAATCGTACAAGCTCTTCGTTAATATGGTAACAAAGCAAGACCCTAGCACAGGGCCATTTTTCCAGGATTATCCTAGAAAAAGCAGTTGAGATCGTAGTGAGAATGACTAATGTGCTGAATTTTAAAGATTTTTTCATGTTTTTTTGACGAAGGCATAGTCACCACTATGGTGAGTTAAAAAAACATGAAAAAATCTTTAAAATTCAGTGCAGTAGGCATTCGTAGTAGAGCTCAACTGCTTTTTCTAGGATTATACCAGTTTTAAAAAATTGTCGCTATAAAATTTATCATCTTTTTCTTTTTCGCAAATTGATAGTTATTTAGTCTTATGAGCCGTGCAACAATAACTTACACGATTAGCCACTGCCATTAAGTTATTGTTGCACGGCTCATAAGAGTATTTATTGGGAGTTCCCTTACATCCGATCTTGTTCGAAAATAAGACTTTTAGCGTTTGGATCGCTAGCGTAAGATCTTAGAATATCATTAACTAATTGCTCTATAACACTGGACTTAGCCTCTTCTTCAATAAAAGAACCTTCTTCTTTCATTGCATTTAGACGCTCGACAACCTCTTTTGCAACAGAACCATTAGGATATAAATTAGCTAAAAATCTTCTGGTTTCAGATGGACCAATTTGTCTATATAAATTATTTCTAACGGCAGCATCTTCAGCAGTAGTGCTAAATGCCCATAACTCTATTGGTCCTAAAGTTAAAGTAAGTAACTGGATATTTATACCATTTTTAGTTGCAAATTGAGCAAGAAAAGTTGCTCCACCATGCCTTGGCCCATGCACTCTAGTTCTTAATGCCGTTTTAGCAGTTTCTGACAAACCAAAAATTTTACAAGTTTTCTCTATTGTTTGAGCGGGACCAGCATCCATTATATAAATGGATGTAGCAAAATCTACCATCACTGAATCAAAATCATCAATTGACTGTGATAATAATGAAATTTGTACATTCCATTTTCTTCCTTCACGCATATCAACAATAACCTGCTCACGCACAGCGGATGACTTGGCTGTTCTATGGAATTCATCATATATTATACGTTTTGGATCTTCTCTAATTTCCACGACTCTTTGCTTGTGATAAGGCTTATATTGCTCAGGCACATTATTCATACCTTCTTCCGTTAAATAATAATGCCTTGCTAAAATATATCGAGCTAACATATACATCACTGAAGTTTGTCTATCTGCAGCATCTCCTCCACTTTTTGCAACCTCATCTAAATCAAGTGAAACAACCCTTGCATCACCAATATCAAATGCTGTTACTCTAGATAAAATTGGATATTCTCTTACAGCCCCAGAAACCATCCTTGAAAAAGAATTAATTAAGGACTCACCAGTCGGAGCCGTAACTTTTTCATAAAGGTCTTCAATTGATGGCGTTCTGCAAATAGACGCAGCATCAGCTAATAATGGCATAGCATATCTTTGCGCTAATAACGCTTCGTGCACAAATCCGGCTGAAAAAAGGGCGTCTGTAACTTCCCACCAAGTAGATTTAGAATCTTTAACAAAACCAATTTCTTCTAGAATTGTGTCAATAAATTCCTCTACACCAGTTGTATATGGAGTAGATTTTCCTTCATCAGAAACACTTTTATATAATTCATCTACAACCATACCAACCAAATCAGGCATCCCGTCATATGGTTTTTGTGCTCCTAATGGCGTAGTTAACAAGGTTAAGAAATTTACTAAAAACGACCTTTCATTAGCTGTTGGAAATCTACATCCAAGTTGCGTATCAAATGGATTGATAGAATAATCTGGTGTCATTCTTAATCTGTGATAAGCAACTAAATGCCTATCTTCAGGAGCAAGGGCCTCTTTTAATAATGAAATAAGCCCACTACTTGATGGTCCAATATCAATAATTGCTATTCGTGGCAAGCGGGTTAATCCAGCAGACAGACACAACGCTAAATTTTGCGTACTCGATAAAACTGACTTACCAGAACCAGGTCTTGCATAAACTAAATCAATCCAGGTAGTTTGCTCTGGCGAACCTGGTTGAAATGGCCACAGTTTACCATCAGGAGACCTAAATAATAATCCACCTACACTCCACGGTGAAGCAGGCCTGGTAATTGGAAACAGAGAAATTACGCTAGAAAGAGGTGCGACCGTTGCTACCGCTGGACTATTTGTAGTAGTTGCTAACATACTTGCTACAAAACCAGCAAATGGATCACCACAAATTTCCGAAACATCCGTACTGCCCCAGCCTTGTATTGCTTTAACTAACTCGGACCCTCTCCTGCGCAGCAGAGAAATTTCTCCCTCTTCAGCCCAAGTAGTTGCCATAACCCTAAGCCGCACAACAGCCTCATCTGTATTTAAATCAATATATTTTAATAAATTAACTGAATCACTAATCAGTCTATTTTGCGGTGAAGAAAAACTTAAAACAGATGATAAAAATCCTTTAAGTTTTATAGTGTTTAAAGCTTCACTTTCGACTAAAAAGGATATTCTCCACGGAATATGTGTTGGTAAAATTCTAGTAAATAAATTAGTAAATGGTTTCAAATCTTTGGGAAACAAATCAATATATACAGAAGTATAAATCTTATTCCCAACCAATACTGTTCTTCTATCTATTATTTCAGCATCTCTTGGTATTGTTTGTTTAGCAAGTGATGGCCATAATAAATCTGATGGGTCGCCTTCAAAATCATTAACCTCACGAACTGTAACTTTATCACCTGGCAAACTAGGACGCCAATCATCAGCAGTAAAATCAGGATCTGC
>MHBB01000053.1:10499-24389 GCA_001803185.1 Legionellales bacterium RIFCSPHIGHO2_12_FULL_35_11 | reverse complement strand
AGCAATTATATTTAATGAATCTATATCATTTAAAATAGACCTAACATAAGCGCTATGCGTATCCCTTAATTCTGCCATTGCCGCAAATATAGATTGAGAATTACGAAATGGTGGGACTTTTCCTTCTCTAATCTGCTTCGTTTTTAATTTAATTGCTTCTTTTAATTGATCAGATGCCAAATTAAATGGCCTGGTTATTAATACAATATAAAGCTTTTCTTCGGAGCAATATCTTGCCAAATAATTTTTTCTTTCTTCAAATAAATCAGTGAGATTTATATTTAATCTTTCGGCAGTTGCCAAAGAAGGTGCATATATGTCACCGATAACTTTTTGAATATTTTGCTTATCGTGGCTAAAATAAACTTGCAAACCATGCCCAGGTCTACTCATAGCACCTTGAAATGCTATGTTTAATCCCTCAACAAGCCTCTGAAACTCATCATTTCCAACTAGGGATGTAACTCCTTCTATTTTAACAACAGAAAGCAATGAACCATCATGATTAACTAACACTGTAGAACTGTCTGCCGTTTCTAACTCACAATAAGACTCTGTTGTTTGTTTAAGAGAAGTACTTAACCACGCAAAAAAAGTGTCTAATCCCTCAAAAAATGACTCACCAGATTTTGCCATCTATTTCTCCATCATTTCGCAGCTATTTCTTCCAGTGCATTTGCAGCCCAACCTTCAATCTGTTTTCGAAACTTAGCTCTGGATGGTAATAAACGAATTCCTGAAAAAACCTTACTTAATTTTTCATCATTAATATTTTCAGAATCAATAAGTAAGTGTCCAAAAATTGCTGGGTCACTAGTTCCCTCTCCAAATTTTTCTTCAACTTGCTGAGAACGAACTTTGAATCCTAAATATATCGTTTGCGCACTTGATTTATAGCCAGTATCATTTGTTATTGCACAAAAAAGAACATGGCAAAGACTATTTAGTTGCGCCTGAGAAAGCTCTGGTAAATAGATTAATGTACCACCACCATAACCACCAACTCCCACAGACTCAAGAAAAAAACATTGCGCACAAAAACAACATGATGTGACCAGATTGCTTAATTTGTTGTTTTTATAATCCCCGTCAAGATTTACAATTTCTTGATATAATTTTGCTTGAAACCCGCAAAATTGACAAGTATATCTATCTCGGTTAAAAATTTTATTTTCAAATGATTTGAAATTTTCATCAGACTTTCTAGCAGAAGATAACCGCCAGGCACCTGGAGTTGCCATTAACTTAATTTCTGGTGCCTTGGGGTTATTTGACTGCATAATTACTAGCTACTACTAGTAGTACTACTAATTGCTGAACCAGTAGCACCAGAAGTTGTAGCGCCCTCTGAAAATACAGTGTTACCAGCTGCTGTAAGAATAGATGGTAAGAATAACAAAGCAATTGCAATAGCAATCAAACCAACAGGCTGGCCGATTGGAGTTTGTTGTGGGTTATCTTTGTGTTGTTTGAACTTCAATATTGCACTCACTGCAAATCCAAGACCTGCAATATATGAGGCAGCCGTTATCATCAAACCTACGTTAGCAAACGAACTGGTAACTTCTGCAGCCATTGTTCCCAAAGTTTCACTAGCTGCAAAAGCAGAACCAGCAAAAAGAACAGCAACACTACCAACTATGTATTTTAGCAATGTTTGCGATCTTAAATATTTAATTATATTCACGTTATCTCCTATTGTTATTATTAATTCACCTAAACCACTAACTCAATCACAACCTTAAGTTCCGTACAATGTGTTGATAAATACATCGATAGTACCAACAATATTAATTGCCAGAATTCCACCAAACACATGTATCATCCCCTTCCCAGTTTGACCTTGCGCGCCCTGCTGACCAGAAGCCCCCCTAGCTATCATAACCCAACCTTTAACAAATGCAAATAGCCCAACAATCTGAACTATCAACGCTAAAGAACTTCCTACCGCGCTATCCGTACCAAACAACCCAGACAGATAAGGGCTTTGACTATATGCTAATACGGATGTGGAACCAAAAGTCGTGTTCATCAAAGCAGAAAGTGCTGATGGAAAATATAACAAAATAGAAGATACCAGCATATAAACAGCAGCTTCCTTCATATTTCCCGTGCCAGATAAGCTACTTTTTTGCTCTCCATGAGATTTTAAGGTAAACAATGCTTTAATGGCGAACCCTATTCCCATTAAATACGCAGCGCCAGTTATCAAATTCTCAACAGGCAATAGCGAATTTGCCAGGTTTGTGAGCATATCTACCTGGCCGGAATACCATTCATCAGCCATATGACTCCCGTACCTTTAGTTTAACTATCTTCTTGACTAAACTTAATTAATTGGCCTGAGCTAGTCAATACTCGTCCTTGCATTGTATCTATAATTTTAACACTCCCATATCCAGGTATAGTAGTCCCAATGCGAACTGTCAATGTTGACCCATTTGAAGCTATCAACCAAGCCCTCCCTGGAATCACTGCTTGTACATAGTAAGTCACCCTAGGTTTTACTAAAAAATCTCTCGCCATTTTTGGGTTAACTTTTGGCTTAGGCCTAGTCATTGCTTTTTGCTTTATCAGCATAAGAATACGCGATTGATCTTCAACCGTTGCTGATAATGCTGTCACTTGCTGGCTAAGTTCACTCATTTTTTCCATCAAAACATTAAAGTTAGAATTTAAACTTTCGGTTTGCGTGTTAACTGCTGAAATCTGGGAGCGCATCATATCTTGATTTTGCTCAACTACATTCATCTTATTTTCAATGGATTTTTTTAATTCATTATCTACTTTAGATATTGGTGCTTGTATAGGTTGAGAATATTGCATAGGCTTAATAAAATTGGGTTTAGCCTGTACCATTTGAGCCATCTCTTTATCTTTTAAAGCTTTACTTGCTTTGCTTTTTGCAATTAGTCCGCTTGTAAATTCATATCCAATAACTAATACTGCTAGAACTGCTATACCGATAAGAGAATTTCTAGCTATTAAATTATTTTCAAAAAAATTAATGATAGAATTTTTGTCAAATTTAAAATTAAAGTTAAATTTGGGCTTAGAATCTATGTCTACTCCAGGCGGCTCATCAATTGGCGCATCAGATGATTCAGGCTCAACTGCAAAATGATACTCTTCATCATCATATTGATCTTTTTTATCATCGCTCATGTTAACTCTCTTAACTTGGTAATAAATCTTGTGTAAATAAAACTCCAATAGCTGTTCCAGAATAAATTTGCACTGTAGTTGGTCTAGATATATTTTGTTGTGCTACTTGCCCCCAAGCTTTACCTACTGTAGCTAAACCAATTACGGCATTTTCTAAGGATGAGCGCCCAATACCATTCTGAATTGTGGTATTTGTTACACCCCCTGTTCCACCAATTTGAATAGCAGTATCTGAAGATTGAAACGCATTACCAAACCCTTCTATGAAAGTGGATGCAAATAAAGCGCCATATCTCTCTAAGTAATGATGATCAGTCTCACTAGATAATGCTGTACGGCCTGTATTTGGATCTATGGCAAATGCAGTAATTGACATAGTTTTTGGGGAACCAGGCATAGCTAAAGAATTAAACGAAATTATTAATTTATCTGAGTTATTAGGTAAATTAAAGGAACCTATTAACTTTCCTCCTTTAAATATTCCGCTAACTATTGTTGCTAATATAGGTCCAGGCTCGTCTGTATTAACCGATGTATCCACAACAGCAAAAATAATATCTCCCATTCTAATTAAAGGAACAGCACCGTCAGTAGATGATGAGCTATTACTTGAAGCAGAGGATGCCATTGAACTTGGTAAAGATGAGTCGCTTGTATCTCCTCCTGATTTGGAAGATTTTTGCTTTGTTCCTTCTGCATATTGTTGAGCAGAAACAGTTTTCCAACCCTGTAAAAGCTGCGTTGCATCAGACAACATTAATGACGATTGCTTTTGGATTTTTTGCTGATATTTTTGGTCAAGCTGGGTTTTCTTTTGCTGTGCCATTATTTCTTGTAAACGCTTAGTATTTGCCATTTGGATACTGTCTTGAGATGCTTCCTTTTTTCCAAGCAATGATGGCAAGACTGATGCTTTAGATTTCTGACTTTCTAATGGATCTATTTTCTCCAAACCAGCTAGAGCAGCCTCACTTTTTGAAACACCAGCTTCCTCAAGATCACTATCTGATAAGCCCGCATTTTTTAAAGCAGCAACTCCAAAACCAGCTTGCTTTAATTCTTTAGCAGTATATCCAGCCTTATGAAGTTCAGCAGCAGAAAATCCAGATTTCTTCAAATCTTCAGCAGAAAATCCAGCTTTTTTAAGGTCAGCCACACTAAATCCAGCTGCCTTTAAATCATCCGCACTAAAACCTGCATCTTGCAAAGAAGTTGCACCAAATCCTGCTTTTTTAAGATCAGCAGCGCTAAATCCTACTGCTCTTAATTCTTTAGCGGTATATCCAGCGTCTTTCAAATCTTCAGGACTAAAACCAACATTGCTTAATTCACCAGAAGTAAAACCAGCGTTTTTTAAATCAGCTGCACTGAACCCGGCTGCTTTTAGAGCAGCTGCACTGCAGCCTAAAGTATTTTTAATAGTTTCAGCAGAAACACCTGTATCTTTTGCAGCCTCTAAAGACTTGACGCTACAATCCCCTCCTCGCCCTGCTGCAATTATTCCTGCTGGAGTTAATGCTGCATTAGCATTCTCCAAATCTTGCGGAGTAAATCCAGCAGCTAGTAAATCGGCGGGAGTGAAACCAGCTGCAGCAATCTCTGCAACATCAAACCCTGCTGCTTTTAGTTTTTCTGCACTACATCCATTTAGTTCATGGATTCTTTTAGCGGAAACACCTTGCGCCTCTAACTCTTTAAGCTTATTAGTATCACATCCAGCTGATTTAATAACATAATCAGCAACGCTTTCACCCGACGAGTGCAATGCTGCTTGTGCCTCTTTTATCTCATCAGGAGTCAATCCTGCGGATTTTAATTCATCAGGTGTAAAACCAGCTTCAAGCAACTTTTCTGCATTAAAACCTACGGCTTTTAATGCAGCAGCACTACAACCGTTTAAATCATGGATTCTTTGAGCGGAAACACCATCATCATGTAAAATTTTTAATTTATTTATATCACAACCCGCTGCTTTTACTTTAGAGTCTCCGACATATTCTTCTCCAGCAATTGCCACTTGGCCTTCTTTTATATCTTCAGGTGAAAATCCTGCTGCCCTCAAATCATCTGGGCTAAATCCAGCTTTTAACAACTTTTCTGCATTAAATCCAGCGGCTTTGAGAGCAGCCACACTACAACCATTTAAATCATGGATTCTTTTTGCAGATACGCCTTCTTTTTTCAATTTTGTTAAATTATTTTCATCACATCCTGCTGCTCTAATAGTAGAATCACTTATATCTTTACCGCCTGAAATCGCAGCTTGCCCTTCTTTTATGTCTTCAGGAGAAAATCCTGCAGACTGCAATTCATCCGGAGTAAATCCGGCTATAAGTAATTTTTCAGCATCAAATCCAGCGGCTTTTAGTGCAGCGGTGCTGCAGCCATTTAACTCATGAATTCGTTGTGCAGTAACACCAGATTTGCGTAGTTCGGTTAAATTTTTAATATCACAGCCAGCTGATTTAATCCGAGAGTCTCTTACTCCTTGATTTGCTAATACAGTGGCCCCTATTCCTTCAGCTGTAAATCCAGATGACTTTATCTGTTCCGGAGAAAAACCAGCTCGATCTAGATCATCATCATTAAATCCAGCGCTTTTTAATTGTTTTGCGCTACACTTAGCATCTTTTTTAATTATGGCGGCACTAGCTCCCGCTAATCGTTCACGATTTAGTGCGGCTCCGCTACATCCGGATTTTTTAATATCATCATGAGAAAAACCTGGCGGCAATTCTGCTTCAGCAGCCTTCAAATCATTTTCTGTGAATCCAGCTTCTTTCAACTCATCAGGTGTAAAACCTGCATTAAGTAAATCTCTAGCATTGTATTCAGCGCTTTTTAACTGATCTGGAGTGAAACCAGCTACTTTTAACTCCGCAGCACTAAATCCAGCATTCTTTAAATCTGTTGGACTGAATCCTGCGGCTTTCATTTGCATAACGCTGCATCCATTATTTCGTCGAATAGCAGCAGCACTTACACCTGCAGCACGTAGACGTTTAAGTCCCTCTACACTACATCCAGCTTTTTTTATATCAGCTATACTTATCCCATCTGGAATTCCTCCAGCTTTGGCTATAGCTTCCTCAGAAAATCCCGCTCCTTTTAGCTCCCCATCTGAATATCCAGCATTTTTCATTTGTTGAGCTGTAAAACCTGCCCCTTTTTCTTGACAAGCTGTAAATCCACATTTTTTTAAAGCATCAGCTTTATACCCTGCTTGTTTAAAAGCACTCGCTGTTATCCCAATTGTTCGCAGTTCACTACAAGAACATACCACTCTTAAATCTTCAAGTTGGTATCCAACCATATGTAATTGCTCACAACTACAAGCTAATTTTAAATCAGAAATTGACGCATTATTTTCATTTACAGCTTTATCTATACTGTCCTTACTGCAATTGGTATCTTTTAAATTTTGAAACCATAATGTACTCTGCGGACCACTAGTGCTTTCTCTTGTTAAAGTTGAGAATCCAACGCTACCTTGCCCACCAGTAGCTCCAACTGATTCAACCCCTTCTCCAAACGACTGGGCTCTTATTATGGTTGGAATAGAACTTTTACCTTTGGAAGCTGCATCTTTGGCATTTTGAATATTTTGTTGTTGCTGAAGTGCTGCATACTGTGCTGTTTGATTAAGTGACCCTGGAATTGAAGAAATTGCACCAGGTGAACGAGACATATCACTTTTACCAGAATCACCAAATGACTTATGAAACTTAACTATGCCAATAATAATTGTTGTAACTACCAAAACAACCGTGAAAACAATTATTATTCTTGTTCTTGTATTCGAAAAGAGCGCTTTTATATTATCTTTTTTAGCAGTCATATCGTTAGAACCCTTCTACCTTAAGTTGCATTACTTTCCCATGCCAGGAAACCAATAAAACCGGTGATTTCTGCATCTCATATGCATGCATACCATCAGCACTTGTCATACTTCCAATCCACCCAGGAGATAGTATAGTTAAATTCGTTCTGATATACATTTTATTACTCAGTAACCAACCTCTAGCATCTCCACCACTTATTACTAACCGTGTACTCCCTGGAGGTGGAACTCCATCAAGCACATGCAATAGTATATCGCTAACAGATGGAGGTAATCCCTCTTCCATAGGAGTATTTTTAGCATTTGGTCCGTATCCTTGTATACGTAAATCCACTCTATAATCAACGGCCTTCTGCCCCGGAATTAAAGTTAACATAACTGGTGTATTCAAGTTTTGCAATCTAACTGCCAAATTCCCATACGTATAAAGCTTATTTGATTGAATCATCATTGTGTTACTTACTTTATCCCACTGAATATTAAATGATGTCGGATCTCCTAAGTCATATGCACTTATCGGCCATGGCGCTCCAGTGGAGTCTAAAAAAACTAATGATGATACAAATCCTTGCGATAATCTTATTACTGGTGGCGTGGAACCTGGAGATAAATTCACTATCTGTGATGTAGCTATAGGTTTTGGCGGAGCCTCCGGTGATTGGGTCTTAGCGAGCTCTGTTTTATTGTACAACTCATGTAACTTAATAATTTTCTCTGAATTAAGCGGAAATAAACGTTTCTCAACTCCCTCAAAGGCAACTTCGTCTATTTCTTTATCATCATTAGCTTCAGATTGCTCGTCTATAAGATTTTTTTCAACTTTATTAGTTGATCCATCTGCGGTTCTTTTTCTTCTTGCAAAAGCATCTTCTTTATTTTCTGCTGGAGCTGCTTTAGGTGAAGTTTTATTTTCAACCTCCAATTTATTTTGATCCTTTTTAGCAGTTAAACTGCCTTGTAGCATACGAAGTTGCTCTAACGCCTGTTTAGCTGCCACTTGATCTCCGGCTGCACTAATAACAGAAGACTGAGCAATAGCTCCGATAATCAAAAAGATAGCGAAAGATAAGTTTTTTATTTTTTTTATACTCATCATACGGCTGTTCCACCAGATGCGGGAGCAGAAATAAACTGCGCAATTCCTATACCCCTTGGTGAATTTAAAGTATCGACTCTAGTCACTAGCATTGTCACATTTAAATGTTGCTGAGAAAATTCACTAGCACTCTGGTATGTAACTAAAAGCGGCATTTGAATCCGCCATGAATACTTGCCATTAAGTAGGCCCTTTTGCAAAATTACTGGCGCACTTGTTGCTACTGCAGAGACAACCAACTTTTTAGCCTTAACTGCGTCAAGGTTATTTGAACTACTTAATGCCGTAATAAATTGATCCCACCCATCAGCAGTGAAAAAGCCTGATGCCGCAACTAATTCTGTTCTATAGTTTACAAAATTATATGAAAATGCAGCTATCGCTGCTTGATTTGACCACTGTAAAATAGCTGCGTCTGATTGATTTGGCATACTTAGCGCCATAATGGGCGTAATCCGTCCATTAATACTTGTTGCAAAATATTTAGGTGCTGGTGGATGAGTAATTATATAAGCAACTATCGCAGAAAGAATAAAATTGCCTAACATAGATATCAACAAAATGATCATCATTTTTCGTTGGCCATCACGATAGAAGCTATTTCTCATTGCAACATTAGTTAATGCATCTTCTGACATATTTTCCTCTCATCATGACCCACTATTTTGTAATTCAGCATCAGCTTGTACATCTGTTGCTAAAAGTGGCGTTGAACTATAACTTGGCTCATCTAAAGCAGTTAATAAAATTGGGGGGATATCACCGTAAGTTGCATAAAAATCTGGCTCAGGCAGACTAAAATACAAGTGATAAATCGCCATTCCCAAAAAACCATTTAAAGCCACAGAAAATAAAAGTATAGTGCCTAATTTTCGATATACTCGAACATAAAACCTCTTTGAGTTTTGTATGTTCCTCCACGTTTGCTTACTCATACCAGGGACACCTCATGAAAAAAAATCGTCTTTGCGAGTGTTAGCGAAGCAATCCAAATAGAATCTCCGATTGAAAATTGGTCTGGATTGCTTAACTTCGTGCGCAAAGACGGCAAATATTTTTTTCATGAGGTGCCCCTGTTACTCATACAATCGTTCTTCTAAATATTATCTCGATTCTGGAATTTGGTGAAGCGTCACTACATTTCGAATATGCAACTATAGGTTTATCACTTCCTAAACCTTGTGTAAAGACCAATCTTGTTTCTATATCTTGCGACCATAAATAATCAGCAACAGCTCTAGTACGCGCTAGTGTCAAAGCTAAAGTTCTGCGCTCTGACTTGAAACAACACCCATAACCATTAATATGGACATCTATTTTTCTAAACTGGCGAAGATATTCAACTATATCATTTAGCAATAAATATGAACCCCAATTTATTTTTGGAGATTCATTGGCAAAAACTAAGTATGAAGGTACGCTAATTAAATAATCCTGTCCCAGGATTATCACCTTTACACCTTTATAAACTAGCCTTTCTTCTAACTTCTCTATATAAGCGTCTGATGCACCTTCTACTTTAGTTGGAAGTTTATTTCTATCTGGATCAAGAATAGAAGTAGAGCTACATCCACCAATAAATATCATGAATATTAAAAGATATGCCCTCAATTTAAAACCCCACTTTGCGATTTTATATAAATTCACATATTTAAATCAAAACATACTGAGAAAAATGTTACAAGTAATTTTTATTTAATCCTTTTCACGAACTCGCTCACGCTTAATTTTTTCGCAAAGTAGATGTACGAACTCTGTTAAATTTTCGGCCGATTCGCTATGCAAATCATCCGGTGGGTAATTAGTTGACGATTGAAAATCTTTAATAATTTCGTTTGCAATGCCACCTGCCAAACTTGCTTTGGCACCAGTTAATCGTTCAATAGAAATCAAACTGTCTCTTGTTTGATTAATGTTCAATAGTGGCTCAGAAAAAGCCTCAACATCAGATACAAGAATGCGCGGTACATTTGATGGCTGTTTTAAATTAGAAAATATTGTTATAACACCTGCAACCTCTTCTTCTATCAGCTCTTCAACTGCTTCTGGCTCATTTTGCTTATGATAAGCTAATAATACAGAAACTCCTCGCTCTATAGGATCTTCTATAGTGGATTCTTTCATAACCTTACTGATTAATGAGATAGTTTCACTCTCAACTACCAAATCAATTTTTGGATTTTCTGAGTTAATAACTGCTTCAAAACCTTTTAACTGTTTTTGTAGTTTTTCCAAATACTCATCTGGTGGCGGCTCAACTTTTAAAAATTGATTAACTTTTAATTTTTTCACAGGCTTGGGAGCTGCGTAAAACATATCAGCTCTAACTATTTGTGATCTAAAAAATATGTGCGCCTCACCTTCTGTTTGATCTTTTAAATCAAGTAAATCTATTCGTGCACGCTTTTCAAAAGACGAACTTTTTGTATCTAAATAACTATTTGCCAAGCTATTTTCTTTTGTTTGAAACGAATCCACCTTTGTTACATAAGCTTCACCTGCTGTTTTGGTAAAAAAGTCCCATGTTTCACCTGGATCTTCTAATTTCATACATATTTTAATATTTGTATTTGCACCTATAGAAGCAGCTTCTTCTTTAGATGCTTTTTGAAATGCTGGCAAATCCTGTCCGGCAAATATAGTTGAGAACCCTAAAGATCTGGCCTGAGCTGGAACCACGGCAAAACCTTTCACTGCATAATATCCATACTCATCTAAAATACATAAATATGGAGTTGGAGCTTCTGTTGGTTTACGCTCAATTACGTCTCGATAATCCCCTTCAACTTCTTCACCTAAACCAGCTGCCATCATTGCCTTTAGAGATGCTACAATAATTTTTCCAAGATTTGACAACTCATCTAGAGATTTTTCTAGAGCTGGTAATAATACTACTAGAATGCGCCGGTTAAGTACCACGTCTTTAAAATCTACTTCAGCCAAATTAGTTCTAATTATATGACCATAAGTATCAGCTAAAGATGAAAAGCTTCTTACAAGCTGCATCGTTATAAAACCATGCTGTTCTAGCACCTGCGAAACTTGCTTCCCTTTCTTTTCTTTATTATACCCTGGAAGAGTGCCTAGATAATTACGCAATGGGTCTGTAACTAATTTAGGAATATTCTCAATATTAACTGCTTCTTGATCATCCCTTGGAAAAATTTTATCAATAACTATAGTTTCAAGCCTAACTAAATCAAAATAGTTACGAATAGAGTTAGCATCTAGAAGAATAGCTCCATCATCGCGCATATAAACTAATAAGCGCATTAGTGCTTCAACGAAAGCTATGGCTCTACCCTTCCACATATCACCATCACCGCCTCCTGATGACTCACCCATCAAACTAGTAACCAGTTGTGTCAACATACTCGAGGATCCCTGGCAAAAAGGATTCAATGTGTTTGATAATCTCTTTTCCTGTGGGCCGACAATATCTCTAGCACCAGTCATAAAGTTTATTAATAGTAAATCATCTTCTCTACCCATGCTTCTTGCCATTGAGAAGATTTGGGCATACAAAGAGTTGTCCCCTTTACCATCCACATAAATAAAACCACTGCTCTGCACAAGTGCATTATAAGCTATTGAAATTAAGGATTGTGTTTTACCAGAACCGGTTGAACCAAAAATTAATGCGTGCGTACGCATATCTTCATTTGCAAACCAAAGCTCATTATTAGTCTTTTTCTCATTCCCAAAAAAAGCTATCCCGCGCGACATATATGGTTTTTTTATACCTGGCTTTAAATCGTTATAATCCAGAGTTTTTGCAACTTGAGGAAGTCTAAATGGTAGGAAATGTTTTCGTGTGACTGTATACCAAAATATCCCTAAACATATGAGTAAACATAAAAATGCTGCCTCAGGAACATAATAAACCCCAAGAGCTACCGAAGAAAATACTATGATTACATTTTGTGGGCGACCGAAAAAATCCGCGATTCTTTGGCCAACAGTTCTCGTATCACGCAGCAGGCGCGTTGGATCAATTTCATTGCGTGAATCAATACCTCGCATCATGATGGTAATCTCCCTAATTCCTTAGGAGTTAATTTAATTTCTTTTATAGCTATTTCTAAAGCTTTAATTGCTTCATCAATCATAGGGGCTCGCGAACTTCTACTCATAACAAGCTCTGCACGCCAATGAGCAAATGGACCACCTACTTCGGAATATGGTGTTTGTCTTCCAACACAATTCAACATATACCACAATCTTCTATCAACGACTTTTAACCACAAAAACTCAGCGCTAGGCACAACGCCATCATCCCTTGCTGCCAACAACAACGATGACATTACTGTCAGCTGATAGGCATGTTTAGCTGTAATTTCTTGAATTATCTCGGTATCTTGATATTTTTTTAAAATTTCAGCAATACCTTCCGCATGCAGTTTACCAACGACAAAGGAACTATCTAACGATGTTAATATCTTTTGAGCCGCAATCTTATTTCTATTAACCCTTAGCATAAATACGGCTGCTAAAGCTTGTGCGTGAAATGGCAAATTACCAAACCCTGTCCAAGAAGGACCAAGTTGCAAAGTAAAAATTCTTTTGGCGTCTCCTCTTCTTAATCCAGCTGTCATTTCAAGGCCAGGCAAGGAGTTCTCTAATATTAAATCATTTTTTTTAAGTAAATTATATTTTCTGGCAAACTCCATAGGAGTCAAAGCCATAGCCCATGGTCCACTATCAATATCCATATTAGTAAGGTCTTGTGGTATAACTGGTGAAATAGCAGGCCAATTTTTTTGCTCCTGTACTCTTAGGGTATTCATATTATGTCTTTTCTTATATTTTAAGGTTAGATCTGATCTATACAGCATTACACACAATATGACTAAAGTTAAAATAATAGGATACCTAATATAACTGCCTACATAATTTAATACATCTAGTAATTGACTAATCTGGACTGAGTCAGGGTCCAAAGTTTCCATCAAATAAATATAGCTAGTTAGCTGATCATCACTTACAAAGACACTTATTAGCTTAGCTTGCAAGATACTGATATAAAAAATAAAAGACACAATATAGCTATGAGCATATTTCCAAATCATGTATCCAGCAAAAAACATCAGCGCTGCAATCCAAATTGGCGCTAGAGAATTATCTCCTGATTGCTGTTGTTGCTGTTGGGCCATCAATCTACCTATTAGTTAGCTGATATTTTTAAGTATATACCGATAATTATATTAATTGTAAGTCATGCTTATATACTATACAGGGCTGTCGCATCAAATTAATCAATGCTGGCGTGTAGGTTGGGCCTTGGCCCAACAAAAAATGCAGCTTTTTTATCGTTGGGCCAAGGCCCAACCTACGCCCCGTCTATATTATTTGATGAGACAGCCCTGATATACTATACTGCGCGCGCGCAGTATATGAGCATTTTACTCAGGTAAATAAACTCGCATTTTAGGATAACTTAAGTATATAATGCTTTAATAATTGTTACAAAGGAAGAATTGTGTTTGAGACTCTCACCGACAGATTAGCATTGGCGTTTAAAAATATTAAAGGCCAAGGCCGACTAACAACAGATAATATTCAAGATGCTCTTCGTGAAGTAAGAATGTCTCTTCTTGAGGCCGATGTTGCACTTCCAGTTGTCAAATATTTTATTGACAATGTCAAAGAAAGCGCTCTCGGTCAAGAAGTTACAAAAAGCTTAAAACCAGATCAAGAGCTTATTAAAATTGTGAATGATGAGCTCATCAAAGTAATGGGTAGTGATAGAGCTGAGCTAAATCTTAACACCCAACCACCAGCAATATTT
>MHBB01000053.1:0-10452 GCA_001803185.1 Legionellales bacterium RIFCSPHIGHO2_12_FULL_35_11 | reverse complement strand
ACTTGCTAGCTATTTAAAAGAAAATGAAAAGAAAAAAATAATGCTAGTAAGTACGGATATCTACAGGCCAGCTGCTATAGAACAATTAAAACTATTGGCGAACTCAATTGCAGTAGATTTTTGTGAGAGTAATAAAGATGAAAAACCTGTTGATATAGTAAAAAAAGCTATATCCCAAGCCAAAAAGAGCTTTATTGATATTTTAATTGTTGATACTGCTGGTCGTTTACATGTTGATACAGACATGATGAATGAGGTAAAAGCCATTCACAAAGTAGCAAATCCAATTGAAACCCTATTTGTAATTGATAGCATGACTGGACAAGATGCAGCAAATACAGCTAAATCCTTTCATGATTCTTTGGCAATAACTGGTAGTATTTTAACTAAAACTGATGGTGATGCTCGTGGTGGCGCTGCTTTGTCTGTTAAGCATATTACTGGCCAACCAATTAAATTCATGAGTTCCGGGGAAAAATTAGATTCATTTGAGCCTTTTCATCCAGAAAGAGTAGCCTCTAGAATTTTAGGCATGGGGGATATTCTCTCTTTAATTGAAGAAGTTGAACGTAAAACCGATAAAAAATCTAGCGAGAAACTTGCAAAAAAAATTAAAAAAGGTAGCAATTTCAATCTAGAAGATTTTAAACAACAACTTCTACAAATGAATAACATGGGCGGCATTTCTGGAATGATGTCAAAACTTCCAGGCATGAATAAAATGCAGCTAAACGCACCAAATGCACCGAGTGATAAATCAATATCTCAAACTATTGCAATTATAAACTCCATGACCAAAAAAGAGAGGAGAGTACCTAAAATTATTATTGGCTCAAGAAAACGTCGTATAGCTCAAGGGTCAGGCACTCAAATACAAGATGTCAATAAACTACTAAAACAATTTACTCAAATGCAAAAAATGATGCAAAAAATGACTAAACCTGGCGGAATTAAGCAGATGATGCGTGGAATGAATGGTTTACCAGGTATGGGGGGCATGTCTGGAATTCAAGATTTATTAGGAGATAAATAAATTTTCAGATTTCTATAAAAAATAAACTTGTTTTTACAAGCATATTTTTATAGAATGTAGCCCATTTTCAAATAAAATAAATTATAGAGGACACAATGGTAGTTATCCGTTTATCTCGAGCAGGTGCTAAAAAGCGCCCTTTTTATCACATAGTTGTGACTGATAGCCGTAGACGTCGTGACAGTAACTATATCACTAGCATAGGCTACTTTAACCCTTTTGCTAAAGGTGGTGAAACTCGCCTTCACTTAGAAGCCGAGCAATTAACTCACTGGCAAAGTGTAGGAGCACAATTATCTGACAGAGTGGCTTCACTTGCTAAGGAACACAAAAAATTAGCAGAAGTGTCTGGTGACAAATAAAGTTGAATGGGTTGTAGTTGGCAAGTTTGGGAGAGTTCAGGGTTTAAAAGGTTTTATAAAAGTTGTCTCTTTTACTGAACCGAAAGATAATATCCTGAGCTATTCTCCACTATATGCTAATATTGCGGATAAAATTACTCAACTTGAAATTTCAGATGTTGATAAAAACAATAAACTTATATTAATTAAAGTCGCTGGTTACGAAGAAAGAGAAGCGGTTGCTCATTTAACTAACAATGAAATATTAATTCATTGTGATCAGTTAGCTATACTACCAGATGGTGAGTTTTATTGGCATCAACTAGTCGGAATGGAAGTTTTCAATGATAAGCAAACTCATCTTGGAAAAGTTGATGATATTATCGCTACCGGCTCCAATGACGTATTAGTTGTAACTGGTGAACAGCGTACTCTGATCCCATATATAATGAATGATTATGTAACATCTATTGACATTACCAATAATCGTATAACAGTAAATTGGGACAAGGATTTTTAAAAGTGTTACATCTTGGGGTGATAACACTTATGCCAGAAATTTTCTCAAGCCTAAATTTTGGGGTAACTGGCAGAGCTATAAAGCAAAATTTGGTGAAAATTAATTATTATAATCCAAGAGATTGGTCAACCAAAAATTTTCGGCAAATAGATGATAAACCATACGGTGGCGGCCCAGGTATGGTAATAATGTATGAGCCTTTATCGAAAGCCATACAACATGCAAAATCTGAAATGCCAAGTGACTGTAAAGTAATATACTTAAGTCCTCAAGGTAAGAAAATTTACCAAAGAGACATTAATGTGATAGCTAAAAATAATATACCAACTATTTTTTTGGCTGGTAGATACGAAGGTATTGATGAAAGGATAATTACCAATCATATTGATGAGGAGTGGTCTTTAGGGGACTTCGTATTAAGTGGTGGGGAAATTGCTGCGATGGCATTTATAGATGCTATTACCAGAATTTTACCAGGTAGTCTTGGGCACCCTGCATCATCTGTGGATGACTCGTATATGAATGGTCTTTTAGACTATCCACATTATACAAGGCCTGCGGAAGTTGATGGAAAAAAGGTGCCTGATGTTTTAATAAATGGAAATCATCGCGATATAGACAGATGGCGGAGAAAACAATCTCTCGGTGCAACCTGGTTGAAAAGACCAGATCTACTTAAACAAATACTGTTAAGTGATGTAGATAACGAGTTGATAAATGAATTTATAAATGAGCAAAACAAATAAATTTAATATGATAAGATAGGCTGAAATTTTAACATATTACTGGTTAAACTAGCTAGGAGTAACGAATGAGTAAAATTATTGACGAACTAGATGCATTACAAATGCAAGGAAAGGAAATACCTGATTTCAACCCAGGTGACTCTGTAATAGTGCAAGTCAAAGTAAGCGAAGGTACACGCGAAAGACTACAAGCTTTTGAAGGTATTGTAATTGCAAAAAGAAATAGAGGAATTAACTCAGCATTTACGGTGAGAAAAATATCTCACAACGTAGGTGTTGAAAGAGTTTTCCAAACTTATAGTCCTCTTGTTGACAGTATTACAGTAAAACGCCGTGGTGATGTTCGTCGTGCAAAATTATATTATTTGCGCAACTTATCTGGCAGAGCCGCTAGAATTAAAGAAAAATTATCAACTAAAGATTAAGATATATTCAATTAATATAGAAGGGAGTAATAAAAAGAGTGGACCAAAAATTTTGATGTACTAATTCTAGTGCCGCGTCTTGTTATTTAACCGAGAAAAAGCAGTTAAGCTCGTAGTAGAGCTCAACTGTTTTTTCTAGGTTTAACGTTCATTATCCCTTGGATCTAATCCAGTAGCAATTGGATTAACGTCGATATTTGGATTTACTCCACAATCATCTAAGATTTTTAATAAATTATTCCCTTTTTTAGTTAATCTTTTTACACAATATATGTCTAAATATGACTGTAAAATATAATAACACTCTGGCAAAGTGAGAATGGTTAAAATTTTCTCGGCTCTAGCTATATGTAAACTGCTACTATCATCGCAAACATGAAATAATATTGCCCCGAGAACTGAAGCAATACTAGCTTTTCGCGCGTCATTTGCTAGATAAAACCTTTGGATAGATTCATCTAATGCTCTATCTTTATCCCACTCAACCCAATCATCATAAATAGTTAAAGCCTCGTTATAATCTAACTTACCATCTTCTGATATTTTCTGTAGAGCATAACCAACTAGTACAGCGGCCTGGACGTTTGCCCAAGAACAATTTCCGACTATTTGTGAGCTTATTGGAATATATTGAACTTTTTCCAATCCAAGAATATGGTTAATTTTTTTATGAAAGTATTCGCGAGGTTGTTTTTTATAAAGGAAATCTTGGATAAATGCTAAATCAAATGCCTTGGGTTTGGTTATTTTATAAATATTAATACTACCTTCGTGCAAACTATTCTCTCCGCGATCTATTTTAGCTAACCAATCATTATGCTTTACAAAACAAATTGCATGTCCACGACTTGCTGCCGGCAAAATTAACTGCGGGGCTTCTATAAGCTGTTTCAAACGAATTAATTGCTCTTTTTTTAAATCAACATGATGTTGTAATTGTAACAATTCATCCGCTATACCGAATGCATCCATTATTACATGGACATATTTATATTGACTCCGAAAATGTCTAGTTGAATAACTACTAGTAAAACGTCTTAATGAATCTTTTATAACCGCAACTGTGAACTCTAAAATAAATCCTTCGTAATCTAACTCTATAAATTCACCTTCGGCTGTTACAATATCGACATCACCTTTTAATTCAAAACGATGACCTAATAATTTTGTATATATAAAATCTAAGGCAAAATCTAATTTAGCATTGTATTGATATAGCAAGTGCTTAATATCATTTTGTTGCCGCAGAATTGGATAAACTAAAACAGAAAGACCAGAGCTAGTATATGCATTTGGATTTGCACCATTATGTAATAATAGTTTTACCATTTCCAAATCAGCATTATCAACTGCCCAATGCAAAGCGGTTCTGCCGGTTACATCAGGCTTATTTATATCAACTTTTCTGTCTATAAGCAGCTTAGCTATTTTCGCTTGTCTTGTAATAACAGTTTCTATTAACAGGGTAAATCCATACTCATCAATATCGTCTAATGATTCACCTTCTCGTAAATAATAATCGAAATCTGGAACTCTGCAACTAATAATATCATTTGCGATAGTCATATTTTACCCCTACATGCCAGGTGGCTTAGGTGCTGACGAAACTCTTGGAGCATGACCTAAGCGCAGCTGTTTTTCCATTTCTTGCTCACGTCTATTATTATCGAATTCCGTACGCGCTTTTGTATTAAGAGGCGGATCTGGATTTAAATTTTTATCAACTCCATCAAACCTTTGGCTATTTAACCAAGGGTTTTGATGAATATTATTTTCAAGCTGACCTTCCGCGCTCATTGTACTTATTTTAGCATCTTCATCACCATGTTCTCTAGCGTTAACTTTAGCTAATTTTCTATGGCCATTTTGCTCTATTTGTCGTCTTAGGCGCTCCATATTTAATGTGTCTTCAACTAAATACGAACTATCTCTTCTAAGACCTTCTTTTCTAACAACAGCAAATACAATATCTATCCATAATGGGGATTCAATACCTGCATGAGTTATAGATAAAACTTGTTTAACTGTACCAATAGCTCTAGGATTTGCTTCCAGCTCAATTGTACAGATTTCTTGAGGGCATAATACTTTGCCAGAAGTACAATTGCCGCCAACAATATTAAGGCGACTATCATTTCCTTGAACCAATTCCACCATAGAAATTGTAACTGGAAAATTACTTGTATTACATACATTATATGTTGCTATTACAGGGCGAGAACCTAAAACCAAAGTTCTCCACCCTGGATTTGGTAAAACCCAAGCGATTTGTCCCAACCTATCGTTTCTAGCTAACTTAGATCTTCTCATATATAAATTATATACTTAGTTCTATAAATAATCACGATATAGTATTTCAGCAATTTGTACAGCATTAGTTGCAGCACCCTTCCGAATATTATCCGCAACCACCCAAAGATTTAATCCTGATTTATGAGAGATATCTTCCCTAATTCGACCAACATAAACTAAATCGCTTCCTGTCGCATCAGAAATTGCTGTTGGATATTGCAGCTTTGCAATATTATCAATTACTTTAACTCCAGGGGCTTTTTTAAGAATTTTTCTAGCGGTCTCTGCTGAAATTGGTTCTTTGAACTCGACATGAATTGCCTCTGAGTGACCATAAAGAACAGGGACTCTTACTGCTGTTGGATTTACTAAAATACTATCATCACCCAATATTTTTCTTGTTTCCCAAACCATTTTCATTTCTTCTTTGGTATAACCATTTTCTTCAAATTTATCTATATGTGGTAATACATTAAATGCAATTTGCTTTGAATATACTTCTGGTTTAACTGGAATACCATTTAATAAGTTTCCAGATTGCGAAATTAATTCATCAATTGCCGCCTTACCAGAACCTGATACTGCCTGATATGTAGCAACATTTATTCTAGAAATTTTTGCAACATCATGTAATGGTTTTAATGCAACAACCATTTGAATAGTTGAACAATTAGGATTAGCAATAATATTACGCGTAGTGTATTTAGCAATGTCTTCTGGATTAACTTCAGGCACAACCAACGGAATATCATCTTCATACCGAAAATGTGAGGTATTATCTATTACCACACATCCTTCCGCGGCAGCTATTGGCGCATAATCTCTGGAAACAGACCCACCAGCAGAAAAAATGGCAATATCAACATCTATAAATGAGAAATTTTCCAAGTCCAACACATCAAACTCTTGATTATTAAACGTCACTGTTGTACCTACAGATTTGGCACTAGCTAATGGATATATGTTTTGAATCGGAAAATCACGCTCACTAAGTACTTCAAAAACACTTTTCCCAACCGCTCCAGTGGCACCAACAACAGCTATATTTAATTTTTTCATAATTTAAAACCTTATCTGAATATATACTGCGCGCGGTCACAATCTGAAGTTTTTGACTTGCTATTTTCGCGCCATTTTGCCGTTTAAATCTTGACAATAGTCCAGCTATTGGCTGCGATTTAAACGGCAAACTGACACAAAAATAGCGTCGTCAAAAAAAACTTCAGATTGTGCCCTCGCGCAGTATATACAAAATTAACAGTTATCTTGATTATCTTAAATAACCAAGATTATGGATTTACATCTCAAACGAATCCAAATTGATGGCCTCTAGTTGTTCGACTGTTAAAATAAATACCCCATCCCCTCCATTTTCAAAATCAACCCATAAAAAAGGTATTTGAGGATATGTATTTTGTAAAAGATCGGCAGAATTTCCAACCTCGACTACTAAAATTCCGTCTTTAGTTAAGAATTTTCCTGCATTTCTTAAAATATTATCAACAATCTCCAGGCCATTATTCGCGCATTCAAGAGCTAATTTAGGTTCATGATGATACTCTGCTGGTAAAGTCTGCATTTCTAGATCACCAACGTATGGCGGGTTACTTACAATCAAATCATATTTAACAAGCGGCAGATTTTTAAAACAATCAGACTTCACTAATTTTAACTGGTGATGCAACTCATGTTTATCTTGATTAATTTTTGCAACGTTTAAAGCATCACTTGAAATATCCACTGCATCTACAACAGCATCAGGAAACTCATAGCAGCAAGCTATAGCAATGCAACCACTACCAGTACATAAATCAAGTACGCGCTCTACTTTTTTAGAGTCCAAAAAAGGTAAAAATGCTGAATTAATAAGTTCAGCAATAGGAGACCTGGGGATTAAAACTCGATTATCAATATAGAATTCTAAGTCACAAAAATACGCCCTATTCGTCAAATATGGCACCGGAATTTGTTTTTTAATTCGTTTTTCTAATTGTATAGCTAAATATACTTTCTCTGACTTGGTCAGTTTTGTTCCTAACAACACTTTATCAACATCAAAAGGTAAACTTAAACTACCAGCGACCAACATCCAAATATCATCCCATGCATTATCTGTCCCATGACCATAATACAGGTTTGCTTCACGAGCTTTTGAATAACCAAAACGCAAAAAATCAGCTATCGTATTTAACTCAACTACTGCTTCGTTATAAAACAAGTAAACTACTCCGCTATCTTAAAGTAACTATATTATATGCTATACTCTATTAACTTCAAAATGCGCGTTTTTAAATTACACGATTATGCCAAAAAACATAGAAATTCCTGATGAGGAAGTGGAACTTTTTCGAGCATCAATGCGTGGAGTGACTCCATTAAAAGTTAAGCCAAAAAATCGCGATAAAATACCAAAATCCACTAAATTACCATCTAAAAACAATAGGATTCTTCGGAAAATAGCTGCAGATGGCGGAGTGCACACACAAGTACATGATAATTCGAGCTTCAAATCGACAAAGCAATCCACGTCCGCAGTAGAGTTTCCGAATAAGTATAATAAACAAGATGAAAAATACACATCATATAATTTATCAACTACTTATTTCCATACTCCAGTATCCTCAGATACCATTTTATCTTTTTCCCGGCATGGTATTTCCAAAAAAAGATTGTTAGAAATTAAAAATGCTATAAAAAAGTATGAGGCGAAACTGGATTTACATGGAATGCACCCTGATTTAGCAGCTGAAGCTTTAAGTCAATTTATTCAGAAGCAATCAAAATTAGGCCACAGATTATTACTTATAGTTCATGGAAAAGGAGGTAAAAATGGTGAGGCACCTATTTTAAAAAACTTAATAAGTATCTGGCTGCCAGAAATTGCTGAAGTTCTTCTATTTAATAGCGCGCTATCCAAAGATGGTGGTGCTGGTGCAGTTTATGTATTACTTAAAAATGCTATAAAAGTATCTTGTCACAATAGCCGGGTAACTAAATTCAATTAATTAAATATGATGCTCATGCGCACAGGCGATCGCTAATTTTTGTGAAACCAAGGCGTTTAATGACATACCGGACTGCGCTGCTTCTATGGCTAAATTTTTGTGTACTCGTTTATCAATTCTGACATTAAATTGGCCGCTATATTCTTTTTTTGAAGGAGCAACAGGTATAGACTCGTTATGTTTATGATAACTTGCTTTAACCCCCTCCCACGCTAACTTTAATTCATGAAGTGCATCTTCTGGAGTACTTGCAAAAGCTGAAACATTAGGAAGTTCCATGAAATGCGCTAAAAAATCACCATCTTCATCTTCCGCCAAGTAAATTGAAAACCCGTCAAATTGATCACTCATTTGGAATATCCTCATCAAGTTGAGATAAAAATTGCTTTACTTGATAACCTTTTGCCATTCCATTTCTATTTTGAATGGATAAACGGAATCCTATGGGAGAATACCAAATGGAGTGACTTCCAGTTTGATGATCTTCCACCCATTGAAACCGGCTTAGTAAGGTCTTGAAGTCATTAAAGGACAATCCTTGTGGATTGTTCCTTGCCTGCTTCAACAATTTTTCTTGTTTACTCATTTTGTAACTATATGTGGTTACATTTGATTTGTCAATATTTAATATTTTCCAATAAGACTGCTAACACATGCTGATTGCCGATCGAATGATCGTATCAAAGTAATTACGTGGTATTTTGTAGTTGTTGAGCCTTGATCAAGATCAATTAAGCCAATGATGGCATTTCAAATTTTTTAGTTACTCTATCATAAACATATCGGTAGAAGTTAACACCCATTTTTCTTGCGGTCTGTACAAGTGTAGCAAAAGTATCTTTTGATTTCGTTCCATTTTCAGAAATGGTTTGAAAATTGATATCACGTATTCTAGCCTGTACGCGCGTACCTAATTCTGAACCATTATTATGAATGGGCAAAAAAGGATGATCCAAGACTAGTAATAATTCAGTCTTTTTTGTTCGAGTTAGCACGATGCGTTTGTCGAGTGCATCATATCCTGTGATGGTTTCAAACAGGCGATCAAATTGCATTGATAATTGCGTTGCCATTTCCAAAGAAGGCGCCTCTTTGTACGTCAATAGTGCGTCATAGTAATCCCAAAATTGATTAAGAAACGCATCCAGGATGCTTCGATTTATATCCGATAGTGGATTGAGTTTTTTATAATGTCGTCCTTCGTGGATCCAGCATAAGATATGATACAGCGCCAGTTTGTTAAATTGTGGCGCATCATCTGTCATGAGGTATTGGATGTAATATTCGGATTGTTGATACCAAGCCAATGCTGCTGATTCCAGTACGACACGACGATTGGTGCTGTGCTTTTTAGGATTTGAAAACAACGTCTTCAGTAGGTTATCCATTTCTTTGCGCGTTAAAGGCTTTGTTTGTAGCATAGGCTCTATGTGGGTCAGCCATTTTTTAGCAAGACCAAAATCAGCCATGATCGTAAGCGCATCCTGATTGAACAGGAACATTAATTGATCCCGACACAATAATTCCAACAGAGTCAATCGGTCTTTCCCTGGGCGGGTGAAGTAAGCGGTGAAAAAATCATTGCACAACACATGGGTATAATGATTTTTCCCATTGACTCGACTGCCTGTATCATCCATTTGTTGATAGGGGCTTGCTGCCCGCCCTGCATCAATGATGTCTTCTTTTTCTGCGTGGAAAATATCGTGATCTTCCGTTAACCATGACGAAATTTTGCCATGAGAAATCTGTAAATCGAATGTTTTAAGAAAGCGCTCAATGGCTGGTGTTGTCATGCCTGAATCACGATATAATGTGATAACCAGCGTTTTTACACCGGGACCAAATTCACTGCCTTTATACTCAGGAGGCATTGGAGCCACAAACGTTTTGTTCAGGGAAGGAGAATAAAACGTTTGTAGTTTAAATTCTACGTTATCGGTGATTATTTTTAGGTCTTGCACAATGCGGGTTTCATAACCCTTGAATTCAATATCATCTGGCAGTTGTGTTTTATCCAGCGGGTATGACCTCCCATTAATGTTTCATATGTATAATTAAAGATCTATAATGCAGTGATAAATATCATT
>MHBB01000052.1 GCA_001803185.1 Legionellales bacterium RIFCSPHIGHO2_12_FULL_35_11 | reverse complement strand
TGCAAATTATGATCAACTGAATTATAAATAGATCATTTTTGTTAAAATACCCTTTTTTATAATGTCAATTGCTCAATGTCGGTTATATAACTCAAATAAGGAGCTACACCAATTTCTTCAGACATTTCAGAATGCGGTACTCCCACAAACGTATAGGCCATCTTAAGTTCATCAATAGATTGTCTCAGATTAGTGTCAAATGGTTTCTCAATGCCCTCACTGTGTTTTGCAAATTGTTTCTTGGCCTCTTCTTTTATTCCCAATAATGAATCTGTCTCAGGAGAAGACTTCTTAATGTAACCAAATTCGGCTACATCTCGTCGATTCCTCTCGTATTCATGTTTGAATAGCTTATATTGTGACATCTTTGCTTCTGGAATAACTTGGACACCGCCATCAGGAACAGGGCTTCCTTGTTTTGCAAAATGTTGGCGAGTCCATTCGGCGCGTTCTTCTTCCACCCCAGCAATTACATTTGTTGCCATGCCGAGTATAAATACGGCTATTATTGTTTTTTTCATATTTTAATACCTTTTTTAATTAATTAGTTTATGGATTTTAATCCCACCATCCGTCATAAATGTCACAATCTCCCACAGAGGTCATTACATCAAGGCGTTCACGACCATTAGGGTAGAAAAAATGGAAACCATTAACCCACCATTTATCACCCCGCGTACTATACGCCTCTGTTATATGACCAACCCATGCTCGCCAAGTAGTTACAGTACCTGTGTTTAAAATATGCGCAGGATATGGGTGCCCTTCGGGGAAATGATGACTCTCGACTCGCCAAGTATATGATGCCCCCGCCTGCCAGGTTACAGACTCATTAAATCCAACACAGTTTGCGCGACTATGGGCAGTAACACCCCATAATCCAGCATGAGCAACTCCTGTAGTCAGGGTTGCCGCCAGGATTCCTAATTTTAATGTTTGTTTCATTTTCTTCCTTACATCTGTATTAAAAAAATATTTATTCGCCCATAAAATTTAAAATATCAATCATGAGTGTTTAACCATTGGCGTTATCAAAATTTAGGGAGTATTTCCGAATCTTTGTTAGATTTTCTAATAAAAGACGACTAGCAAGACACTTCGAGGAACGTTTAGAGGAACGTTTTTCAAATTTTCGCTTAACTCTATTTCCTTAAACCTTATACAACCCTTACTGCGCTTGGTGCCGTTGGGGCGAATCGAACGCCCGGCCTATTGATTACGAATCCCCGATCGCGCTATTAATGGCAATGATATACGATAAATAACGACAATAAAATCAATAAATTAGCTCAAATCAATGATTGCCATTTATTGCTATAAAACATGATTTCTTGCCATCTCGTGCCACTAGATTGCCACTAAATCCTATCCGCATAATACCACTAGAATTATAACCAAATATAACCTATAATAACTATTAAGAATAATAACAAGGTTTTACAGTGTCGTACACGTTGCTGATCAAAAAACAGGCTAAGAAAGCACTTCAAAGTGTACCACAACCGGATAGAACCCGAATTACTGAAAAGATTGTATTGTTGGGGCAAGACCCTGACAACGCAAGCTTGGATATAAAAAAATTACAAGGCGAACCCTATTTTCGCCTACGTGTTGGACAATGGCGAATTATTTTCGATAGAGATAACGAAGTAAAAATTATTTCAATTGAGAAAATTAAACCCCGTGGAGGTGCTTACAAATGAACCTACAAACAATTAAATCAATGGATGGCAAGG
>MHBB01000051.1:3701-11189 GCA_001803185.1 Legionellales bacterium RIFCSPHIGHO2_12_FULL_35_11 | reverse complement strand
CTTTTTCTCCACATTAAAGCAAATTACAATATTTTTAAGATAATGCACAATTTAAAAGAAATTGTCAAGTCACCCGATTAATATAACATCAACACTATACCCAAAATACATAAATATATGAGATTATAGTATGCTGTCAAACTTAGTTATAGATAAAAGCAACTAACAACACACCATTATTTGCTTTATAAAAGGTGATTAACTTGAAAAAACAAAGTTTATTAAAATCTACTTCTCTTGTTTCAATAATGACATTCATATCTAGAATGTTAGGTTTTGGCAGAGATATGATTTTAGCGCAAATGTTTGGGGCTGAAGCCGCAATGGATGCTTTCTATATTGCATTCAAAATTCCAAATTTCATGCGAAGGCTATTTGCAGAAGGGGCCTTTTCTCAGGCTTTTGTTCCTGTGCTTGCCGAATATCAAAAAACTAGGACTATAGATGAAGTACGACTTTTCTTGGCTAGAATTGCTGGAAGCATGAGTGCTGTCTTAAGTTTAGTAACTTTAATTGGAATAATTGCATCACCTGTAGTTATTTATATTTTTGCACCAGGATTTGGCGAGGATTCAGTTCGTTCAGAACTTGCAACTTATATGCTTAAACTTACATTTCCTTATTTATTATTAATTTCACTCACCGCAATGGCTGGTGCAATTTTAAATACTTATGGATATTTTGGAGTACCAGCTATTACTCCAGTATTATTAAATATAAGCCTAATTGTAAGTGCAGTATATTTAAGCACCAAGTTTACTACTCCAGTTATAGCATTAGCTTGGGGTGTTTTAATTGCAGGAATAGTTCAGCTTCTATTTCAAATTCCTTTTCTTATGCAACATAAGTTATTAGTAAAACCTAAATTTGTTTTTGCTGATCCTGGAGTGAAAAGGGTTATGAAATTAATGGTGCCAGCTTTATTTGGTGTTTCTGTAGCTCAAGTAAATTTAATGATAGATACAATTTTTGCATCATTTCTACAAGTAAGTAGCGTAACATGGCTGTATTATACTGATAGATTAACTGACTTTCCTCTGGGAGTATTTGGGGTTGCGATAGCAACTGTAATTTTACCACATTTATCGAGAAGACATGCTGAAAAAAACACAGATAATTTTTCAAAAGCTTTAGACTGGGCTTTAAGATTACTGTTACTAATTGGTGTGCCAGCAGCTTGTGGATTAGTTTTTTTTGCCATGCCAATTATCGCTGGTTTTTTTGCATATGGAAAATTTAATGTGATTGATGTTTTACAAACAAAACGGAGTTTAATTACATTAGGTTTAGGAGTACCAGCATTTATGATGGTAAAAGTCTTAGCATCAGGTTTTTATGCTAAACAAAATATCAAAACTCCAGTTAAAGTCGGCGTATCCGCCATGATAATCAACTCTATATTTTGTGCTTTATTATTTATTCCTATGGAACATGCTGGCCTAACTTTAGCATCAACCATTGCTGGCTATGTGAATTGTGGCACATTATTATTTTTATTAATTAAACGTGGGATATTTAAACTTAGTCCTGGATGGACTAAATTTCTTTTTCAGTTATTTATTGCAAATTTCTTAATAGCCATTTACCTATATTATATACAAGGTGATGTTGATTTTTGGTTTAATCTTCCTAGACTACACAGAATATTAAAATTACTTTTACATGTATTTGTGTCATTTATTATTTATATTGGAGCGCTATGGACATGTGGACTTAGAATTTCTCAATTCAGAGGACAAATTAAAGGATAATACTTATGCTAGCAGATATTTTCTATAAAACTAAAAGTAATAACAATACAAAAATAATTTTAATCGAAGATGATGATTTTAATGATTTATCTTTTGACAAAAGAACTACAGAAATATTTAAAAAGAATGATTTTTACGGAAAGGCAGGGGGTCTAATTCTTGTGATGAATCAAGAAGGAATGCTCGATAAAATATATGTTGGCGTGAATAAACAAGATGATATTAATTGCCTTGCTGCACTTGTAAGTAAAATACCACCTGGAGAATATGTTGTAGAGAATCTACCTTCGGAAAAAGCAATTTTAAATTGGTCATTAGAGCAATATACTTATGATGAGTTTAAAAAATCTTCATTTGAACCTAGAGTTCTTATTTTACCAGATTCTACATATAAAAAAGTACTAACTACTGCTCAAGCAATTTTCCTAACAAGAGACTTGATAAATAAACCAACTAATATTTTAGGTCCCAAGGAACTCTCAAATATAGTTAAAGATCTGGCTTTAGAACATAATGCTGCATTTGAAGAATTAACTGGAGATGAATTGTTACATAATAACTATCCAGCAATTCATACAGTAGGAAGGGCAGCTGCATCCGAACCAAGATTATTAATGCTAAATTGGGGTAACATTAAAAACCCTAAAATAACTTTAGTCGGCAAGGGGGTTTGCTTTGATTCGGGTGGATTAGATATAAAACCTTCTTCGGGCATGAGGCTTATGAAAAAGGATATGGGAGGCGCCGCTCATGCGATAGGGCTTGCTAAATTAATAATGACTGAAAAATTACCTATTAATTTACAAATAATTATTCCAGCGGTTGAAAATAGTGTTAGCTGCAATTCATATAGACCCGGGGATGTTTTAATTATGCGCAATGGTATGAGTGTTGAAATTGACAACACTGATGCCGAAGGAAGACTGATTTTGGCCGATGCTTTAGTTAGAGCTTGCGAAGATAAACCAGAGCTTATTATTGATTTTGCTACTTTAACTGGCGCAGCAAGAATTGCAGTAGGCACTGAAATAGCAGCAATGTTTTGTAATGATGACAAATTAGCGGATGATATTCAAAAGTCTGGTGTAAACACAAATGACCCAGTATGGAGAATGCCTCTTTTTTCACCATATAAAGATATGTTTGAATCCAAAATTGCAGATATGACAAATTGCGCAAGCTCTTCATATGCTGGAGCTATTACTGCAGCTTTATTTTTAGAGTATTACGTTTCAAAAAAAATTAAATGGGCGCACTTTGATGTAATGGCTTGGAATATTAATAAAAGAATCGGGCGCCCAATAGGTGGAGAAGCAATGGGGGTCGTGGCTGTATGGAATTACCTTAAAAACAAATACAACTACTGATACGCATAATACCCGTGATTATTGCGATAATCACGGGTATTATATTGGCGTAATATTTGAGGATAAAATGTCAGAAAAAAAATCTCCCATACCAATCTTTGACTCTTTAGAGTACGTAGATAAATCCATTGTTCCTAAACCAAAATACTTCTTAAGCAAAGATGAAGACTTTTATCATAGTTTATCTTTTTTAAAGTGTTACAAAGGAAGCATAGGCACTTTTAATTCATACAGAAGAGAAGTAGAAAGAATTATTCATTGGACACAAAATATAGCTAATAAATCATTGCAAGAGCTAAATAAAACAGATATAGAAGAGTATATTAAGTTCTGTCAAAATCCACCAAAAAACTGGATTGGAGTTAAAAAAGTACCGCGCTTTTTAGATAGAAATGGAGAAAGAGTACCAAATCCCGGATGGCGGCCATTTGTCGTAACAATTTCTAAATCTAGTCATAAACAAGGAAAACAAATCGACATAGAAGAGTTTAATTTATCACAAGGCGCCATTAAAGAACTATTCGCGGTTCTAAGTACTTTTTTTAACTACTTGATCCAAGAAGAATATATGAATATGAATCCAGTGGCATTAATTAGACAAAAAAGCCAATTTATTAGAAAACAGCAAAACCAAACGCAAATAAGAAGATTATCTAGTTTACAATGGGAATATGTCATTGAAACAGCTGCAATAATGGCTAGATTAAACCCAGAAAGACATGAGCGAACGTTGTTTATTATGACAGCGTTATACTCAATGTACTTAAGAATATCCGAGCTTGCGGCTAGCGAACGATGGATACCTAAGATGTGTGATTTTTACAGAGATAGAGACGGAAATTGGTGGTTTAGGACTGTTGGCAAAGGAAATAAGGAGCGTCAGATTGCTGTAAGTAATAAAATGCTTGATGCCCTTGTTAGATATAGAAACTTTCTTGGTTTAAGCCCCTACCCTTCTCTAACAGATCAAACCCCCATTTTAAAAAAGCACAAAGGTAATGGGCCAATTACAAGTACAACTTATATAAGAGAAATAGTTCAAGAATGTTTTGATGCTGGTATTTTACAACTAGAAAAGGATAAACACTTTGAAGAAGCAAACTCATTGAACGAGGCAACTGTACATTGGCTACGCCATACTGGTATTTCAGATGATGTACAGCATAGACCAAGAGAACATGTTCGCGATGATGCGGGGCATAGCTCTAGCGCAACAACAGATAAGTATATCGATGTCGAGCTAAGAGAAAGACATAAATCTGCAAAAGATAAGCCTTTGCTATTTGACAACTAAATAATCAAACTGCATTTGGACTTCAAACCCAGTTTACAAACCCCAATCATCTTTAGATATTTCTCTCAATACTATTTTAATTGTATTTCTCGGTATTCCGAGTAATTCAAGGCTCGTAAAAATTTTATTAAATAACAATTTCTTTGTTTCTATGCTCCTACCAGGGAAACAATCAATACTTATTATTGTGTCTAATGAATTTTGAACATCTTCTTGTATATTTATAGAAAATCTATGGGTTTCATGAACAGTTAAGCGAATGCTTATATCTTGATCCGAGAGACTAAAGACCTCTTTAATAATTACGTACACTGATTTCATTAAAGAAACTTCCATTTTCTTAGAAATTTTATTAGAAACATCTATAGCTACTAATGGCACTATTTTCTCCTCTTGATGTTTTTAGCTAATAGCTTGGCCTGCTGCATATCCAGATGACCATGCCCACTGAAAATTATAACCGCCTAACCATCCTGTTACATCCAAAGCCTCACCAATAAAATACAAATTTTTAACAGATTTTACTTCCATGGTTTTAGATGAAATCTCATCACAATCTACTCCTCCCAAAGTTACTTCGGCGGTTCTATACCCTTCCGTCCCATCGGGCTTAATTTTCATATTTTGTAATCTATCTACTAATTCAATAAAAATAGCATTTGAGCAATCTGCAAGTTTAGAAAATATAACAGAAGCAGATAATAATGCATCAATTAAACGTTTAGGCAAAAATTGATATAACACAACATTTAATTGTTTTTTTGGGTTTGTTTCCCGAAACTTCTGTAATTTATCAAATAAATCTACATTTGGTAATAAGTTTATTTCAATTAGCTCACCAGGATTCCAATAAGATGAAATTTGCAAAATAGCCGGCCCACTAATACCACGGTGTGTAAATAAAATGGCTTCCTTGAACTCAGCGTTTTTTGATTTCACTAGTGCTTCAACTGAAACCCCTGAAAGTTGAGCAAATTTTTCTTTATCATCTGGATTTAAAGTAAGCGGAACTAGACCTGCCTTGGTTGGCCAAACTTTTAATCCGAATTTAGCAGCTACTTTATAAGCAAATGGTGTTGAGCCCAATGTCGGAATTGATAACCCTCCTGTAGCTATAACTATAGATCTAGAATTGAATAATCCTCTTGATGTCTTTAAAATAAAAAGGTCTTGTTCTATCTCTTTGTCTAATGCCAGCACCTCTGTGTTTAATTGTAAAATCACTTTTGCTTGCTGGCATTCAGATAATAACATTTGCAAAATGTCTATGGATTTTCCTTCACAGAATAGTTGCCCCAAAGTCTTTTCATAATAAGGAATTTGATATTTTTCCACTAGCTTAATAAAGTCATATTGGGTATAACGACTAAGAGCAGATTTAACAAAATGTGGATTATGAGATTGATAGCAATGATCTGCGATATGTAAATTGGTAAAATTACAACGTCCTCCGCCAGACATAAGTATTTTCTTTCCAGCTTTATTAACATGATCTAGTAATAAAACTGATTTTCCTCTTTGCCCAGCTTGGATTGAACACATTAACCCAGCAGCACCTGCGCCAATCACAATAACATCAAAAATATTTGACATAATACAAATTACAACTATTTTTATAGATTCAGCTGCTGGGTATTATATGTTTATTTAATTTCCTTATCAAGGCAGCTAAATTATATTAAATAAGTTATTCAGAAAAAATTCTTTGCGCCGTACATTTCATGATAAGAATATAATTTATCAATAAGAGAAATTTCATTATTTATTTTTAGGTATTCTATTATGTCAAATAAAGAAATTATGGATATCACTTCAATTCCGGTGCTTTTTATTTCATTGATTGCTGAATCATCTCCGCTTCCCCTTTCACATCTATCAAGAGCAATTACTATACCAGATAATTCACCACCGTTTTCTTCAATAAATATTTTTGATTCACGAAAAGCTGTGCCGGCTGTTATTACATCATCAATGATAACTGTTTTTCCTGATAATGGAGATCCAATTAAATTACCCCCTTCCCCATGAACTTTTTCTTCCTTTCTATTAAAAGTAACAGTGCTATTAATCCCAAGTTCTTGCAGAGCTATCGAAGTTGCAGTCGCAAGCGGTAAGCCTTTATATGCTGGACCAAACAAATGTTGAAAGTTTATTTTACTACTAATAAGCACCTTTGCATAAAATCTTCCAAGAGACCGCAGTGCTTCTCCTGTATAAAATAATCCAGCATTAAAAAAATATGGACTTATCCTTCCTGATTTTAATTGGAACTCACCAAATCTTAAAACATTGCTTTTAATAGCTAACTGAATTAATTCTTGCTTCATAATATCCAATCCTTTGCTGGTAAAAAATCTGTATAAAGCTTAGCCTCTTCGGTGCCTTCTTCCGGATGCCAATTATATATCCAATTTACTTTTGGTGGTAAAGACATCAAGATAGACTCTGCTCTACCATTTGACTGAAGTCCAAATAAAGTGCCTCTATCATATACCAAATTGTATTCTACATATCTTCCACGTCTATATAATTGAAAATCTTTATGCTTATTATGAAATTGCATATCCTTTCTGCGTAACACAATAGGAATATAAGCTTTAGTAAAACTATCTCCAATACTTTGCATTAAGCCAAAGCTATGCTCAAAACTGTACTTATTATAATCATCAAAAAATAACCCACCTACACCTCTAGCCTCATTTCTATGCTTTAAGAAGAAATACTCATCACACCAAGTTTTAAAACTAGGATATATATCTTTACCAAATGGCAGGCAAGCATTTTTAGCAACGTTATGCCAGTGAATGCAATCTTCCTTAAATCCATAGCATGGTGTTAAATCAAATCCACCACCAAACCACCATATAGTTGGATGATTTTGCTTTTCAGCAATAAAAAATCGTACATTTGCGTGTGTAGTTGGAATAAACGGATTATCTGGATGCAATACTAAAGATACTCCTAATGCGTTAAATGAGTATCCTTGTAATTCCGGGCGGTTTGCATTTGCTGAATTTGGTAGCTCATTACCAAATACATGTGAAAAATTAACGCCTGCTTTTTCAAAAACAGAACC
>MHBB01000051.1:0-3684 GCA_001803185.1 Legionellales bacterium RIFCSPHIGHO2_12_FULL_35_11 | reverse complement strand
ATCAATTTGCTCTAATTCATCACAAATTTTTTTTTGTAACTTAAGCAAATATTCTTTAACAACATTAATAGCATGATTTGGTAATTCAGATGTATTTTTAGTCATATCAAAGCCTCTAAAAATCGTGTATAATTGCCGCATTGCAGCTTAATCTTAAAATTGTTTTGTATAATAAAGCATCTGTTACTACATATCCACTATCTATAGCACCAATGATTGATTGGACTTATAGTCATTTTCGCATACTAATGCGAATTTTAGCACCTAATGCTCTTATATATACTGAAATGCAGACACCAGAAGCAGTAAAATTTAATCCAGAACGATCTTTATTTTTCAACAAACTCGAGTCACCTCTCGCCATACAACTTGGTAGCGGAGATCCTAATAAATTAGTTGAAGCAGCTAAAATGGCCGAATTAGAAGGATATTGTGAAATAAATCTTAACTTAGGTTGCCCAAGCGACAAAGTACAGTCTGGTAGTTTTGGTGCTTGTTTAATGAAGGAACCACAAAAAGTCAGCAAATGTATTGCAGCAATGAAAGCTGCTGTTAGTATTCCTGTTACGGCTAAAACTAGAATTGGTGTAGATGACTATGAAAGTTATAGTTATTTTGCAAATTTTGCCAAAATGCTAATAGATTCAGGGATTGATAAATTAATTGTCCATGCTCGAAAGGCTTGGTTAAAAGGATTAAGCCCAAAGCAAAATAGAACTATCCCGTCAATTAATTATGACTATGTGTATCAAATCAAAAATGAATTTCCAGATTTTCCGATAGTAATCAATGGTGATATAAAAAATATTCCTGAGGTAAAAGAGCATTTAAAACTAGTAGATGGTGTTATGCTTGGAAGATTATCATATAAAAATTCTTATATGATTTCTGAAATACACAAAAGTATATATCAAGATAGTATATTGCTATCAAGAAAAGAAATTATTGAAAAATATATTTCCTATGCAAATTCAATTAATAACCCAAGGTTTTCCTTAATAATTAAACCCCTTTTTAATTTATTCCATGGTCAACCAGGATCTGCAGCTTGGAAAAATCATTTAATGCAAGCTGAAAAATGTAAAAATTTAGATATTATTTTATATAATATTGCTTGTTATAGCTGATCTTCTGATGAATTTATTTAAAATTAATTGTAGTTCTGTTAATCTGAGTTTTATGAAAATTAAACATGACGCGTCCAACTTAATAGATTTTTTGCTCCGTCGTTGCGAACGAAGTGTAGCAATGCAGTTACTCATGTAAAATTTTTTTGATGGCATTTGCTTTTTGGAGATAAAATGCAAAAATCAGAAAACAATTATGACGTTGCAATTATTGGTGGCGGAATAAATGGATGCGCTATAGCCTCGGCATTAGCTCAACATGGACTTTCAGTATATTTGTGCGATAAAAATCAAATTGCTAGCGGTACCTCATCAAGAAGCTCAAGTTTAATTCATGGTGGAATTCGTTATTTAGAAAATCTCGATTTTGGTTTAGTAAAAAAATCGATTCATGCAAGACAAGAGTTATTTACAAAAATTGCACCACACTTAGTTAAACCTATAAAGTTTACAATACCTCATGTAGCGAATTCCACAAGACCAAGTTGCTTAATTCGCCTGGGGCTATTTATTTATGATTTTTTAAATATAAAAAATACTTTACCAAAAAGTAAGTCTGTTAAACGAAATACCGATCAAAAACTATTTCTTCCACTAAATAATAAAATTAAAAATGGGGTCGCATATTTCGATGCTCAAACAGACGATGCGAGGTTAACATTAACAAAAGCAAAACAAGCAAAACTAAATGGTGCAATAATTGAACCTTTTACAAATATGTTATCCGCTGAAAAAGTTGATAATTACTGGCGATTAAATCTTAGTTCAAAGGACAGCGATAATTATAAAATTAAAGCTAAAGTCATTATAAATGCTGCCGGACCATGGGTAAATGAAGTCGCTAATATATTAAACAATCCAATTAATCATAAAATTTGTTTAGTCAAAGGCAGCCATATCATGGTTCCAAAGCAATACATTGGTGAACATGCATATTTATTACAAAACAAAGACGGTAGAATTGTTTTTGTAATTCCTTTTCACAATCATACCTACATTGGAACCACAGATGTACCATATTTCTCATCTCCTGATATTGTAGAAATTTGCGATGTGGAAATTGATTATTTATTAAATTCTTTTAATAATTTTTTTGAAACTAAAATCACCGCATCATCCATAATTTCCAAGACTAGTGGATTAAGAGTTTTAAGCAGCTCTATTAAAAAATCTGCTAAGGATTTAAGTAGAAATCCAATTTTAGAGTACTCGAAAAATAATATATTAAATGTAATAGGTGGAAAACTTACAACACATAATTCCTTAGCCAAGGAAGTTTTGAAGATCTTAAAACCTACTTTCCCAAACTTGAATTATAAAAAGCACGTGGATTTTCCTTTACCAGGAGCAACTTTAAATACGTCTTTTGGAATTATTTCTTATAATGAATATTGTAAATATGCTTATAAAAAATATTCGTGGATTAATAGAAACATGTTAAGCAGATATTTAAATAATTATGGAACCTTAACTGAAGATATATTAAAAAACTGCAATATGATTTCTGATTTAGGTCAATGTTTTAAAGAAAATATTATCTATCAAGTAGAAATTGATTATTTAATAAAAGAAGAAGGCGCAAGCAGCCTACGTGAAATTTTATGGCTACACTCTAAGCTAGGGCTAATAGTTACAAACAAAGAAATAGATCATTTAAATAAATATATTAATAACTACTTTTTAGGGAGTTCCCTTAGGTAATATCAAACCAACGCATCATTTATAATTATACAATCCACCTTCATTTGATGAAGGTCGATTGTATAAATAAAGAATATTTAATTAAAATTTATTGGTCTAGTACCCATGTTACTATTGGTATCCCAGGGCTGTCGCATCAAATTAATCAATGCTGGCGTGTAGGTTGGGCCTTGGCCCAACAAAAAATGCAGCTTTTTTATCGTTGGGCCAAGGCCCAACCTACGCCCCGTCTATATTATTTGATTAGAGACAAGCCCTGATTGGTATCCGTACTGAAATCATTCATACTTGGATTAGGTGGAAATAATGAACCATATGCAAGTGGTGATTCTTTATTAGCTTTAGTCGTCAATACTCCACATAAACTATAACAAAACTGACCAAAAAAGAATAACGTAGGCAGCGCCAACGTGATTCCCATTGGTATTAATAAAAGTGGATTAATACTAACACCGAGTACTAAACCGCCAACTATTAATCCTAATAGCGTCGCTGCAAAAAATAATAACTTATCTATAGAACTTTGTAGTGAATTATAGTGAGATATCAAATTTTTATCTTGGTATTTATTTAATTCATTAATTCTAATATTTATTAGGTAACTAATTAGCGAAGATAGAATGCAATAAGCTGGAATCAAAATTAGTCCACCTACAAATCCAGATAAAGCAATTGCACCGATTGATGCCATTAATTTAACACCAGCGGCTTTATATATTGCACCCCATATTGCACCATAAAGTGCTAACGAGGCACTAGATGTAAGAACAACAGGTGCTAACCAGGCACTAGCTTCCAATTAGCCTTAAGTTCCGGTTGAGTAATAATTCCAACTATGTTTTAATTTGCAATCATT
>MHBB01000050.1 GCA_001803185.1 Legionellales bacterium RIFCSPHIGHO2_12_FULL_35_11 | reverse complement strand
TAGTAGCGCACGATGGGTTCTAACGAGGGGGTCGCGAACAACTCACGAAGGACGCGACTCTACTCTATAGTTTACTGGTTGATGATTTATTCAGATCGATGACACATCCTTTCACCGTACCATATGTTTGCTTGATTACCTGAGATTTTTCATCTTTGTCACCTGTCATAGGATCTAAACGAATCACTTGCACATGATTTATTTCACCAGATTGATTTTTAGCAATGGCTAATAATGCTGGCACTTGGGTTCTTTTTGAACCATGTAATGTACTTATTTGTGGAATAAAGCGCAGATCAGCATTTTCAAAATGATTAACTTTACGGTAATTTTTTAAATAAAATTCTGCCAGCGTACCTTTAATTGGCAAACTCTTTTCAACTAATTTTTTAGCATAATCGGTTTTATTATTAGTGCGTGAATTTTTTGATGTATTGGTAATTTTTTTGTTAAAACTATTCTCTTTATGATTTAAAAAATCTTTTGCATAATTAATAGTATCTTTAAAATCACCAAAACCTAATTGACTAGAAATTAATTGCAGCGCATTACCTTTTTCGCCAGTTTCAAAGCTCGTCCATAATCCGTTACTTACATTGATACTTAAACTGCCTTTCTTACCATAACGTAACTCATTAGCTGATGATAAATGTGGATTTAGTTCACCTAATAGATGACACGCTAGTTTTTCCACTTGTTGAGTTAACTCAACGTGAATATCATGTGTTGAAAGTGCTTTTTCGTGATTTGAAGTGGTGATTATTTTTTTATTAGTAATTTCATGTAATTGATAAGCGGATTTTTTATTGATTACCGATTGTTTGGCACGATTAGATAGTCTTTCAACCAATGCTTGTTTATTATCGGTATAAATGGTTGCTTGAATTGACGCGCGACTGATATCAATTTCATGTGATCGGTGATTAGTCGCTTGCGTTCTGGCTGATAATTCTAAAGCTATTACAAATTTTGATGTTGCACCCTGTATTCCATAAGCAGTATTCGTATAGGCATAGTCCCAATGACTATCGTGTTTTTCATTAAATTTAAGCTCTAAAGAACCTTTGTCATTGTGTATCCAAGCTTTATTTTGATCTATGTTTGCAACAGTATATTCAGTATTAGCAATATGTCCGCGTCGTTCATTGGTTAAGCGCAACTTAATTCGATCACCAACCGCTAATTGGCATGATTCTGCCTTATAAACAGACATTCTGGATTGAATTGCTATCTTAGCTGGATTAATAGTAAATTTATTGCCGGTACTAGAGTCACAATTTAAGAGATTTTTTTCAGCGTCACAAGCAACCACGGTAAAATAATCAGCTTTTTTAGCGACTGCAAAATCACGTCCAAACCTTAATATATCACCTGGCGTATAATTTTTTGCCTGTAATAGATCAGCTTTATCTAAATTTTTACTAAAAAGTCGTTGGCATGCAATGTCTTCTTGTGCAATAGCCACTTGCTGTTTTAATCCATTGCGGATTAATGTATTAATTTCACACCGATCTTCGTGAGTATGCGCAATAACTAATGTTTTTTGTTGATGCTCAGGAACTCGTGTTAGAAAATCGTCAGCAATAGCTTGATAAATTTCAGATTTATTATTAATTTGAATAATCGATGTTGTTGGATAAGGTTTGGTATCATCTTGAGAGTCCTAAGTTTTATCTAGGATCGCTCAAGAATCACGCAAAAATAGCTATCCCGTAACCACTCAAATTGCAAGGGTTGTAAACTCAGTTGATATAGAAAAAAGCGTGTTTTCTTAAGCCGCGGCTTTTTTTTCTAAAATTGGAGCCTGGAGTTGACCAATATCTATCCTATCCCATAAGAATTTCTTGAAGATTGCATGTTTTGCTCCATCAAGAAGAAATTCAATGTACCCCCTACTTAGGGCTAACGAAGTAACTTTTTCGGAAGGCAATGTATTTGGTCTAATCGTTCTTAGCCAAGTGTCTATCCACCACGCGCATAAGCTGAGAAAAAAGTTGAGAATGGCGTTAATATTGCTACTATTGAAGTATAAGCTCCATAAATG
>MHBB01000049.1:8218-13259 GCA_001803185.1 Legionellales bacterium RIFCSPHIGHO2_12_FULL_35_11 | reverse complement strand
AAATGTATTTATTAATAAAATAAATCTTGGGGAAATCACTAAGCTATCAATAGAAGATTGTTATCAATTTTTTAAAGACTTAAAGCTTACAGGGGCTAAAGGAGAAATAGCAAATAAAATAAATAAGGAAATAGTTGAGCGTTTAGGGTTTTTAGTAAATGTTGGTTTGGATTATTTATCTTTATCCAGAAGCGCAGAAACTTTATCAGGTGGGGAAGCACAACGGATAAGGCTTGCTAGTCAAATTGGTTCAGGTTTAGTTGGGGTAATGTACATATTAGATGAGCCATCTATTGGATTACATCAACGTGATAATGAACGTCTTTTAAAAACCCTAGATCATTTACGTCATTTAGGGAATACAGTTATCGTGGTTGAGCATGATGAGGATGCGATTTTAGCTGCAGATTATATTTTAGATATTGGACCAGGAGCAGGTGTGCATGGTGGGGAAGTTGTAGCTGCTGGCACGTCAGCTGAAATTATGCGTAATCAAAACTCTTTAACAGGAAAATATTTATCAAAAGCCTTAGAAATAGCCGCTCCTAAAAATCGAGTGGCAGTTAATAATGATAAAGTGATTAATTTAACTGGTGTATCATGTAACAATTTACAAAATGTTAATGTTACTATTCCTTTAGGGTTAATGACATGTGTTACAGGGGTTTCTGGTTCGGGTAAATCTAGCTTAATTAATGATACATTATATCCTTTAGCAGCAAATGCTTTAAATAATGCAGAAATGAAAGTTATTGGAGAGTTTAATAATATATCTGGTTTGGAACATTGTTTATCAGTTATAGATATAGATCAAAGCCCAATTGGCCGGACTCCGCGCTCTAATCCAGCAACGTATACAGGAATTTTTACTCCAATTAGAGAATTATTTGCAAATACGCCTGAGGCAAGGGCTCGCGGATATCAGATAGGTAGATTTAGTTTTAATGTTCGTGGAGGTAGGTGTGAGGCTTGTCAGGGTGATGGGCTTATCAAGGTCGAGATGCATTTTTTACCGGATATTTATGTTGCTTGTGATGTATGCCAGGGAAAGAGATATAATCGGGAAACGTTAGAAATTCAATATAAGGGGAAAAATATTCATGACGTGTTGAATCTAACAGTTGAGGATGCTTTGGAGTTCTTTAAAGCTATTCCTGTTTTAGCTAGGAAATGTCAAACTATGCTAGATGTTGGTTTAGGTTATATTCGCTTAGGACAAAGTGCAACAACTTTATCTGGTGGAGAGGCTCAGCGTGTCAAGCTTGCCAAAGAGTTATCTAAAAGATCAACTGGCACTACTTTATATATTCTGGATGAACCAACAACAGGGTTACATTTTCATGATATAGCTCACTTACTTGAGGTTTTAACAAGACTTAGAGATCAAGGAAATACTATTGTTGTTATTGAACATAACTTAGATGTTATAAAAACAGCAGATTGGATTATTGATTTAGGTCCAGAGGGTGGAAATAAAGGAGGTCAAATCCTAATTGCAGGTACTCCAGAAGATGTTGCGCAATGTAAACACTCATATACTGGTAAATTTTTGAAAAAATTTTTAATATAGAAAAAGCAGTTGAGCTCTACTACGAATGCCATTGGTCTTAAGTTCTCGACTTGTTATTAATTTGACCATTGCCGTCCAATTGATGAGATAGCCATGCATATACATCAAGTTTTACTAGACATATTTTAATGTATATTCTACCATGTATTAGGGACTGTTGGTGTTCAATGTCTAACAGAACCTTAAGCAGTTGCATCTTATAAATGGCTGCAGGGTGAAATATAAAGATTTAAATAAAAATTAACAACGGAGATAGGAATGAAACGAATATTAACCATAGCATCAGCTACTCTTGTAGCGCTAGTAATTGCTGCTTGCGGTCAAAAAGAGCCAAAAGCACCAGAAGTGACAACTCCTGATACTAGTGTCGCTCAGCCACAAGATAAAGCTGCAGATTCTGCAACACCATCAACAGAAACAACTACGCCTAATACAGCTGGTCCAGATACTCAAGCACAAGCTGAATCTACAATGGCTACTCCTCCAGTAGCAACAGATAACGCTGGTGATATGAATGCTGCTTCAGATACAGATGCAACTACAGGCGCTACTCCTGCTCCAGATGCATCTACTGATGCTAGCACAGATTCAAGCGCTACTCCTGATGCTAATACCACTCCAGATGCAGCTGCATCAGATGATGAAGATTCTGAATCATAGAATTTTATTAGTTTAGCAGGGCCTACGCATGAAAAATATTATGCTGTCGTTGCGAACGAAGTGAAGCAATCCAGATCGATTTTCAATTAGAATGCCGATCTGGATTGCTTCGCTAACACTCGCAATGACGGCATGTATTTCTTTATGTTTACATTGTAAACTATTCATGCGTAGGCCCTGATTAGTTTAGAAATAAATATTAGGTAGTAATATGCCCTGAAGAAATATCAGGGCATATTATTTTTAGCTTTTAATTTCTTTTGAATCATCAATTGCTCGCATAAGATCGTAGCATAGTTCTTTTGTGCCTTCGCCGTTAATCCCTGAAACAACATAATATTTTTTTTGCCAATTAAGTCCAGAAACAACTCTATTAATAACTTCTTGCTGAGCGGATTTATCTGGTAAAATATCAATTTTGTTAAAAACCAGCCATCTAGGTTTTTCTAACAAGTCAGGATTATAAGCTTTTAGTTCGTCTAAGATTATTTTTGCATTTTGTAATGGATCTGTTTCATCCAGTGGAGCTATATCAATTAGATGTAGTAGCAGACAAGTTCTTGACAGATGCTTCAAAAATCTATGTCCTAATCCTGCGCCTTCAGCAGATCCTTCTATTAGACCAGGTATATCAGCGACCACGAAGCTCTTTTCATGAGAAACACGCACAACCCCTAAGTTAGGGTGCATAGTTGTGAAAGGGTAATCGCCTACTTTAGGTTTAGCACTACTTATACTTCTGATTAAAGTTGATTTACCAGCGTTTGGTAATCCAAGTAAACCAACATCAGCAAGAACTCTAAGTTCTAGCCTAATATGTCTCTGCTCGCCAGCGCTTCCAGGACTAGTTTGTCTAGGAGCTCGGTTAATGCTGCTTTTATATCTGGTATTACCAAGACCATGAAAGCCACCTTGAGCTATCTTGATTGTTTCATTATGGTTTTTTAGATCAGCCAGAAGTTCACCGGTATCTATATCATAGGCAAGAGTCCCAACTGGAACATCTACATACAAATCTTCGCCTTTTTTACCGTTACAATTTGAACCCATGCCATGTTGGCCATTTTCGGCTTTATAATGTCTTGTGTAACGAAAATTTATTAGGGTATTTAAGCTGTTAGTTGCTCTAAAATAGACAGATCCACCATCACCACCATCACCACCATCTGGGCCACCACGAGGGACAAATTTTTCTCGCCTAAAACTTAAACACCCATTGCCACCATTACCAGCGTCAATTTTAATGGTAGCTTCATCAACAAATTTCATATTTAATTAGTAGCTGCTGCATCAATTGTTACATATTTACGTTTGGCAGGACCTTTAACTACAAATTTAACAATACCTGTTTCTTTTGCATAAAGTGTATGATCACGCCCTAGCCCAACATTCGCTCCAGCATGGAAGCGAGTACCACGTTGTCTAACAATAATTTCGCCAGCTGATACAAGTTGGCCGCCGAATCTTTTTACTCCAAGGTACTTAGGATTCGAGTCGCGACCGTTGCGGGTACTACCGCCTGCTTTTTTATGTGCCATTTTTATCTGCCTCTATAAATATCCGCAATTACTTATTAATTGCAGTAATTTTAATTTGTGTGAAATTTTGACGGTGTCCCATACGCTTCATATGGTGCTTACGTCTTTTAAATTTAATAATAATAACTTTTTTATGCCGACCTTGTGCTACAACTTCAGCTTTAACAAAGCTTTTATTAACAAAAGGAGTTCCGATTGTGACTTTATCTCCATCTGATAACATTAACACTTCATTAAAGTCCACAGTTTGGCCAACTTCAACTGGCAACTCTTCAATTTTAAGAGTATCACCTTCTTTGACGCGATACTGCTTGCCGCCGGTTTTAATTACCGCATACATAATTTTTCTCCAAACATTCCAATATAAAAGTGGTATATTCTATAAAAAATAAATTACGACTTCAAGTTGTATTTAATTTATCGTATAATCCGCAGCTATAGGATTTATAAATAACTCAAATTTTGAAATTTTGTTGCCTATATTGCTCATTCTTGGTCGCGAGATAATAGAGCATTTTTTTAATTTAGAGGAGTAATATTATGTCAACATTAGTACTTGAAGCTGAAGTAAGAGATGTAATGGGGAAGGGTGCGAGCCGCCGCCTACGTCGTCTTGAAAGCAAGGTTCCCGGGATCGTTTATGGTAGTAGTAAGAAGCCACAACTTTTAAATTTAGCCGCTAATAAAGTTACAAAGATTTTAGAAAATGAGGCTATTTATTCATCTGTTTTTAGTTTATCTATTAATGGAAAATATGAGCAGGTAATTCTAAAAGATTTACAAAGACATCCATATAAGCCTGAAATTTTACATATAGATTTTCAAAGAGTTTCTGGGCAAGACGTTTTAGTCCGTATGGTACCAATTCACTTCATTAACGATGAAAAATCTATTGGTCATAAAGAAGGTGGCGTTGTAAATCACTCAATGACTCAAATAGAAATCACTTGTAAAGCAAAAGATTTGCCGGAATTTATCGAAGTTGATTTGATTGATCTTAAACTCGATGAAGTATTCCATTTATCACACGTTAAACTACCGAAAAATGTATCTTTAACTGTTGATGTTAGTGATCATGATCATGATTTGCCAGTCGCTGGTATTCATATCAGTAAAGCAGCCCTAAGTGAAGAAGCTCTTGAAGCTGAAGAAAAGGCAGAAGCATTAGCTGCTAAAGCTGAAGAAGAAGTTGAGGAAGGCGCAAGTTCTGAAGATAATAAAGATACTCCTGCTGAAGAAGCTGAAGAGGAGTAAGTTATTATCACTCCAATTA
>MHBB01000049.1:0-8200 GCA_001803185.1 Legionellales bacterium RIFCSPHIGHO2_12_FULL_35_11 | reverse complement strand
AAAATCCAGGTGTTAGCTATGAATATACTAGACACAATGCTGGAAGTTGGTATGTTAAGTCTTTGGCATCCCAAAAAGGCTTATCTTTTAAGTCCGACAAAAAACTACATGGAGAATTAGCCACATTGCAGATTAATGGTTTGCAATGTGGTCTTTTTATGCCTAGCACTTATATGAATGTAAGTGGTGATGCAGTTCGTGCAGTTTTGCAATTTTATAGAATAGAACCAGAAGAAATATTGGTTGTGCATGATGATTTGGATTTGCCTGCAGGTGCTATCAGACTAAAATCAGGTGGTGGTCATGCAGGACATAATGGGTTGCGAGATATAATTTCTAAGCTCAGCAGCAAAAGTTTTCAACGATTAAGAATAGGCATTGGTCATCCTGGACATAGAAATTTAGTAGTGGATTACGTTCTTGGTAAACCATCAGCAAACGATAAATCATTAATTAATAGCGCTATCTTAAAAGCGATAGATGTTTCAAGTGAAATTATTAGCGGAGATTTTGCAAAAGCAATGTGTGATTTACATATTTAACCTAGAAAAAGCAGTTGAGCTCTACTACGAATGCAGGGCCTACGCATGAAAAATATTCTGCCGTCTTTGCGAACGAAGTGAAGCAATCCAGATCGATTTTCAATTAGAATGCCGATCTAGATTGCTTCGCTAACACTCGCAATGACGGCATGTATGCCTCTATGTTTACATAGTAAACTATTCATGCGTAGATCTCAACTGCTTTTTCTAGGTTTAAATTTGTTGATTTCCACTGTTACAGTTATCTAAAATTAAATTTTGGATTGGTCTAAATTCAGTATTTTGGTACGAGAGGAAAAATCATGGGTTTTAAATGTGGTATTGTTGGGTTGCCAAATGTAGGTAAATCAACTCTTTTTAATGCGTTAACAAAGGCTAAAATAGAAGCAGCAAATTATCCATTTTGTACTATCGAACCAAACGTAGGGGTTGTTAGTGTCCCAGATAAGCGCTTAGACATTTTAAAAGATATAGTCAAACCAGAGCGAGTTGTACCAAGTGTAATGCAGTTTGTTGATATTGCGGGATTAGTAAAAGGCGCTTCAAGTGGAGAAGGGCTTGGAAATCAATTTCTTGCAAATATACGAGAAACTGATGCCATTGCTCATGTTGTGAGATGTTTTGAGAATAGCGATATTATTCATGTAGAAGGTACAGTTGATCCAATTCACGATATAGAGGTAATTAATACTGAACTTGCATTATCTGATATGGAGTCAGTTGATAAAGCTTTAAAAAAGTTAGAAAAGCAGAGTAAAGGCGGTAATAAAGAAGCAATTTTTGAAAAGGAAACTTTGACTAAAGTTAAATTACATTTAGATGAAGGTCATCCTGTTCGTAGTTTAGAATTATCAGCTGATGAGTTGTCAATTATAAATAAATTTTTTCTGTTAACAGCTAAACCTGTTTTATATATTGCTAATGTTGATGATGATGGTTATGAAAATAATCCATTATTGGATAAAGTTAAAAAATTAGCGGAAGCAGAAAATGCAAAAGTAGTGCCGCTATGTGCAGCAACAGAAGCAGAATTAGTAGAGCTTGATGATGCGGATAGAGTTGAATTTATGGCAGATCTTGGTCTCGAAGAGCCAGGATTACATAGAGTTATTAGGGCTGGACACCAATTATTAGGGTTGCACACTTATTTCACGGCAGGAGTTAAAGAAGTAAGAGCTTGGACTATTGTTTGTGGAGATAAGGCACCGCGCGCAGCATCTGCAATTCATACTGATTTTGAAAAGGGATTTATTCGCGCTGAAGTAATTGCTTATGAAGATTTTGTTGTAAATAATGGGGAGCAAGGTGCTAAAGAGGCCGGTAAACTACGAGTAGAAGGGAAAGATTATGTTGTAGTTGATGGGGATGTTATGCACTTTAGGTTTAATGTATAAACCTAAAAAAAGCAGTTGAGCTCTACTATGAATGCCTACTGCACTGAATTTTAAAGATTTTTTCATGTTTTTTTAACTCACCATAGTGGTAGCAGTGCATCTCCTAGTGCTTAACTCTCTGCAGCGATCGAAAGAAGTCTATTGTTTTTCTGCCGCAGCCTTTGCTGCTAAAGCTTCTTGATTTAAAGGAGTTTGAGGGATATAAAAATACTTTGGTCTAGTCTTTAATTCCGCGGCTGTTGAGCCATTCGGTGTGCAGCCAGGATATTGAGTATTTATTTCTGCAAAAGATAAATCTGGTATTAAAATAAGTGTAATTAAGTATACGAAACCAAGTCTATTGTTACTAATAAAGTGCAACAAAAGTTTAGTGATTTTCATTTTTTGTTCGCTTAACAAATAATTATATTTATATTATAGCAAACAAAAGAAGTTAAAAAGCCTGGTATGATTACCAGGCTTTTAATTAATTAGTCTCTGCCAGATAGAGAGCTTAATATTTGAAGTAAGCTAATGAATAAATTGTATATTGATACGAACAGGGATACTGTTGCAGATATGTAATTTGTTTCACCGCCATGAATAATTTCACTAGTTTGAAATAAAATTAATCCGGAAGATATTAAAATAAAGGCAGCGGAAATAATTAATTGTAAAGCTGGAATTTGAAAAAATATGGTTGCAATCATAGCTAGAAGGGCTACCATTATCGCTACAAATAAAAACCCACCTAAGTAGCTAAAGTCTTTGCGGGTAGTAAGAACATAAGCAGACAATGAGAAAAATATAATTCCAGTTCCACCTAAAGCTGTAGCAACTAGTTGTGGTCCATTACCGTATGTTGCAATGGTTGCGTTTAAAATTGGCCCAACAATGTATCCCATAAAGCCTGTAAATGCAAAAACACTTAATAGACCCCAAGGACTATTACGTAGGGAGTGCGTCAAAAACATTAGTCCATACATACCAACTATCAATAAAAGAGGATTTAGCATTCTTGCGCCAGATGCATATGATAGATATGCAGTAAATGCGCTAAATATAAAAGTCATAGAAAGAAGTAGATAGGTATTGCGAAGCACTTTGTTGGTTGCCAAAACTGACTCGGCAGTACTTTTCATTGTTGAAACACTATGTTTTATCATGAATTATCTCCTAGTAATATTAATATATTAATACTATTTTACCCATAATTTGTCAATAAATCTTGTATCCTTAATTGAAGTGATTTTAACAGGTTCATTTAAAATTGAAAGAAATAATATGCTTAAAACTTCAAAAAAGTTAACACATAAAAAATTTAGGAACTTATGTCCAATTAGTAACAAGGCCAGTTTCCTTAGATAAAAATGAAACAGATAAAATGCAAATATATTGACATAAGCCATCTCATGCGATATTTTGGCGTTTTTGGTTAAAATGTGATCAAACTTATGACCGTTTTATGTAAAATATCGACTCGTTTTATTTGTTTATTTCTGACTATATCTATGCTTTTTGGTTGTGTCACAACGAATCACGGCTATGGTGTTATTATTGCAGAACGAAAAGAGAACTATATGAGCGTTCGACAAGACCATATTAAAGATCGGATGAAACATGGTGCAAAAATTGCCGGAACGACAAGCGCCATTGGTGGAGGAGTTTTAGGAGGTTCATTTGCTTTATGGTATGGAATTATGGAAGTAGGATCCGTAGGCCCAATATTAGCGGGGACAGCTATTTGGGCGGGTGCAGGTGCTTTGACTTTTGGTTTAGTTGGTGTTGTGGTAGGTGGAACTACTGGTTATCTTATAGAAAAATCTAATGCAAAATCAGAGTGGTATCAATTCACTGTGAAGTCATTACAAGAGGTTGGTAAAGTCTGCAAATTTAGCTGAAAAATTGATACGTGATTGAACACCCGTTGCGTAATGTTCATTAGCTTCTGGCAAACCAAAATATTCAGGCAGATCTTTTGTAATCTTGCGGCATAAATATTCGGCAGTTTCTGGCGATACTTGCTCTATCGTGTATGTCATAAAACTTTTCCAGCCTTTTTCTTTTTCGCCACGATTAAAATGCTTAGGCTCTTGTTAGCTACCGATAACTACCCAAACTTTTGAATGGACCCAATTTTACACTCCCATCAAGGCAAGTCTATCAATTTCTCTCATTTGTTCTGGCGTAATATTAAACTCTTCAATAGCGGCGTCAACAATACCTTAGCGCTGCACGCTTCGCAAAGACGGCTTTACAAATCGTACTGATGACTTTATTATTTTCATGGCAAAGCATATCATGTTTGAAAGACTTTAAACAGGTTCTAAAGAATCAGCTATGCTCCTTTTAAATGCACTTGTTATAAAGTTTAATGAATACAAAAGATATGGTTAATCAGAACTCATCAACCTCAGAAAAAATTACACTTTTTCAATCGCTTTTTAGAGGTAGATCAGATGTTTACCCGCGTCGATTTCAAAATAGAAAAACACAAAAGTCAGGTTATGCGCCGGCGTGCAGTAATGAGTGGGTACGTCATGTTTGCCAAAAACCAAAAATAAAATGTTCGGATTGTGCTCATAGAAGGTTTATCCATATAACTGAAGAGGTAATTTATTGGCATTTACAAGGTTATGATAATAAGGGTGAAGAGTTTGTTATGGGAATTTACCCTATGTTGCTCGATGAGACCTGTTACTTTTTAGCAGTCGACTTTGATAAAAATAATTGGGAACAAGATGCAGTTGCTTTTTTAAAAACTTGCCATCGCATGAATTTACCAGCAGTACTTGAACGCTCTCGTTCCGGTAATGGCGGGCACGTGTGGTTATTTTTTGAAGAAGCTATTTCTGCGAGCCTTGCAAGAAGATTAGGGGCGTTGATTTTGACAGAAACTATGGAAGCACACCCACAATTAGGATTAGATTCTTACGATCGTTTTTTTCCAAATCAAGATACTTTACCCCGTGGGGGTTTTGGTAATTTAATTGCCTTGCCTTTACAAAAAGTATCGCGTCAATATGGAAACAGCGTGTTTGTGGATGAGCAGTTACAAGCTATTGATGATCAATGGGCTTTTCTTGATAAGATTAAAAAAATCACATACTTTGAAGTTGAAAGGCTTGTTGCAGAGGCTGAGAGAAGCGGGCGTGTTGTTGGTGTGCGCTTGGAAGTTGTTGATGAAGAAAATGAAACACCTTGGAAACAGTCTGTTTCATTACCTATAATTGAAAATTTACCTAAAAAGTTACATTTAGTGTTGAGTAATGAGATTTTTATTGAAAAAGAAATACTCCCAGCCCCATTATTGAACCGTTTAATTCGTATCGCAGCATTTCAAAATCCTGATTTTTATAAAGCTCAGGCTATGCGATTACCTGTATACGATAAGCCTCGTATTATTGGTTGCGCTCGCGATTATTCACACCATATTGGTTTGCCTCGTGGGTGTTTAGATGAAATTATTAAGTTGTTTAAAGATTTAAAAATTAAATATACCTTGCAAGAAGAGCTTATAGGTGGACAAGCATTGAATTGTACATTTTACGGTGAATTAAGAGAAAACCAGCAATTAGCAGTTACAGCAATACTCAAGTCAGATATAGGAATACTTTCTGCTACAACAGCTTTTGGTAAAACCGTAGTTGCAGCTTGGCTGATTGCCAAACGTCAAGTAAGTACTTTGGTTATCGTTCATACCAAACAATTGCAAGATCAATGGGTTGATCGTTTGCAAGCTTTTCTGGGAATATCAAAAAATGAGATTGGTTGTTTTGGAGGAGGTAGAAAAAAACTTAATGGATTGATAGATATTGCGCTGATTCAAAGCATCGTTAAACATAGTGATGTTGCTGAATTAGTCTCACAATATGGTCAAGTTATTGTGGATGAATGCCACCATATCCCTTCAAACAGTTTTGATGAAGTTATTCGGCAAATTAAAGCGCGATTTATTTTGGGGTTGTCAGCCACATTAGCTAGAAAAGATGGTCGGCACCCTATTATTACTATGCGGTGTGGGAAAGTCATTTATCGAGTCGATGCTAAGGAGCAAGCGGCGTTACGTCCTTTTGAACATTATGTATTTGTTCGTCCTACAAGCTTTCGCCAATTTCGGCAAATCCATGAAGATTTGCGTATTCAATTTCAAGACTTATATGATGAATTAACTAGTGATGTTGTTCGTAATCATCTGATTTGTCAAGATGTTATTCAAGCAGTAAAGAAAGGGCGATCACCTATTATTTTAACGGAGCGTAATGAGCATTTGGATTTGTTATATCAACTTCTAGTGGATAAGGTACAACATTTAATTGTTCTACGTGGCGGTATGGGTTCTAAGGATCTTAAGCAGTCTATAGAGCAATTAAAGATCATTCCATTCGAGGAAGAGCGAGTAGTTCTTGCTACAGGACGCTTTGTCGGTGAAGGATTTGATGACGCTCGCTTGGATACTTTATTTATGACACTTCCTATTTCGTGGAAAGGCACTATTGCCCAGTATGTTGGTCGATTACATCGTTTGCATGATTCAAAAAAAGAAGTGCATGTTTATGATTATGCGGATTTAGCTGTGCCTATGTTGGATAGAATGTTTCAGCGTCGTGTGCGTGCTTATGAAGGATTAGGGTACAAAATCATTCAACCTGCAAGTGCTTACGCTGGTTGGCCATCTGATATAGTTTTACCAGCTGATCCTCTATGGAAAAATTCCCATGTGGCTTCCATTCGACGATTAGTAATTGATGGGATAGATAATTCTTTAGCCAAATTATTTTCAGATATTGCTCATATAGAAATTGAGAATATTGATCGCGCACGTAGTATGATTGAGGCATTTCTATTTTATCGTCTGGAAACTTTACCTGAAACAAAAGGGCGATTTCAGCTAAACCATAAATTGGCCATCCCTTTTGATAGTATGGGCTGTATGGAGGTTGATTTATTGTGCCAAGACTCGCTCCTTGCGATTGAAATTGATGGCATACAACATTTAGCAACAAAAGATGCTTATCGTTCAGATAGACGAAAAGATCTATTACTGCAGGAGCAGGGGTATATTGTATTACGGTTTTTAGCAGAAGATGTGAGTAAACGACTTGAGGTTGTTTTAGATACTATTTTTCGTGTATTGCATAATCCTAGAAAAAGCAGTTGAGCTCGTAGCGAGAATAACTGCTTTTTCTAGGATAATCCAATGGCCTTGGGTTAAAATAAGCTTATATTAATTGCGTTAAAGTTTGTTTTGTTTTTTCAATTGTCTCTAATAAGGTCGTTTTCGGTGTAGAAAACAACGAATATCGTCCAGTTATAAACCACTGGGCTACTCCTATAAGAGCGCCAATTACAGTTAAAGTTTGTAAGATATCAAAGAAAATTTGTTGATAATCACGGTGGTTTGACCAGATTTTAGCATTATTGATGTCCTGCAAACACTCTGCTTTAAATGAAAGAAATCCATTTCGCTTATCTTCATCAGACAGATCAAAAAAGAGCGTGGCTTTATTTTTTAAATTATCAGATAATTGATTTGCCTTATCCAGATGATCTTTAGTGCTTAGTGCTTGACCTTGTTCTCTAATTAAGTGAATCAGGTGCAAAAGCTTCTGTTCTTGATCGGATAATATTCTGTCAGATTTCTTCTGGTTTTCTATTGCTATTTCTATTGCAACTTCATTACAAGGGAGAGGGAGTGATGACCATTTAGTTGTAACCGATTTTTCATGGTTTTGCGCAATTATGACCGCTGCATTAAGATCTGACTCGTCCGCTTTGTTTATGTGCTGCGTACGAACTCTGACTACAAGTTCAGCTGTTGACATAGGTAGCAAGTTTTTTATTTCGCTATATATTTTTGCCTGATCGACATATATTTTTATATCCTTTTTCTCTTCTTCTAAAATAAATTGGCGCATAAGCTGCGTAAAGCCGTTATACAAACAATTGCCATCTCCAACGGTGCTACCGTACTGCCCATTAACTACAAAGAAGTGATCACCAGGACGGTTGTATAGATGAACAACTGCGGGATTTTCTTTGGTTGAATGATAATATATGCATGGTGGTAGCTCAGATGCTGAATTGTTGGTGTCAACTTGCGTACAAGCGAAAGTTACGCCTAATACCTCAGCCAAAGCCCCAGCTTCAATGTCTGTTGCATAGGTATAGGCTTTACTTTGTTGGGTAAGAAATGCAGTAACATTGGGTATGACCTCCCATTAATGTTTCATATGTATAATTAAAGATCTATAATGCAGTGATAAATATCATTGATATCATATT
>MHBB01000048.1:7617-7727 GCA_001803185.1 Legionellales bacterium RIFCSPHIGHO2_12_FULL_35_11 | reverse complement strand
TGACTTAGATGGTGTAGTTTTGGGTGATCTTGGAAATTCAATAAATCCATCAGCAATTTATGATATAAAAAGTGGCAGAAAGTTGCGATGATACCAGGTTTGCAGATATA
>MHBB01000048.1:0-7602 GCA_001803185.1 Legionellales bacterium RIFCSPHIGHO2_12_FULL_35_11 | reverse complement strand
ATTAGGGTAATTGATGGCAAATAAAAAGCATGTGTTAACAATTTTTAGCTTAACAATGATTACGGTAGGCTCAGTTGATAGCATTCGAAATTTGCCTGCTACAGCTCTTTTTGGCAGCCAATTAATTGCCTTTTTTATTTTGGGCGCATTATTCTTCTTAATTCCAACTGCCTTAGTTTCTGCAGAGCTTGCTTCAGCTTGGCCTAAACAAGGAGGGGTCTATATATGGGTAAAAGAAGCTTTTGGTCGTACGTTAGGTTTTGCAGCTATTTGGTTGCAATGGATTGAAAATGTTATTTGGTATCCGACTATATTAGCATTTGTTGCGGGAACCATAGGTTATTTGATTAGTCCGAATTTAGCTGATAACCCGCTTTTTCTTTGGTTAATTATAGTATGCTCATTTTGGGGGGCAACATTTGTTAATTTACGAGGTATGAAGGCATCAGCTTGGGTAAGTAATGTATGCGCATTATCTGGCCTATTATTGCCAATGGTCTTAATTATATCTTTGGGTGGAATATGGTTAGTAAATGGTAATCCAATCCAGGTAAGTTTTGGTTTACAAGATATAATTCCACATTGGAGTGATCAATCAATGTGGGTTTCGTTAACTGCTATTATGTTGTCCTTTTGTGGCGTAGAAATAGCTACAGTTCATGCAAATGATGTTGAAAAACCGCAGTATGCCTTTCCAAGGGCCCTTACTTATTCTGTATTAATTATTTTAGTTACCTTGATGCTAGGTTCTTTATCTATTGCGATAGTTTTGCCACATAACGAAATTAATTTTGTTGCCGGTATTATGCAAGCTTTTCATGCTTTTTTTGCAAAATATAATTTATTATGGTTTATGCCTATCGTTGGATTGATGCTTGTGCTTGGTGGGATTGGTGGTGTAAATAATTGGATTATTGCCCCAACTAAAGGTTTATTAGTTGCTGCTCAAGATGGAAATATGCCAAAGTTTTTTCATAAGACTAATAAGAAAGATGCTCCGGTTGTCTTTCTATACTCACAAGCGATTATTGTATCTTTATTGTCAGCTGTATTTCTATTTATGCCAAGTGTAAATGGCTCTTATTGGTTTTTAACAGCGCTTGCAGCACAACTATATATGATTATGTATTTGGTTATGTTTTTAGCTGCATTCAAACTAAGAAAATTACACCCAAATCATAGAGGTCCTTTTCGTATACCAGGAGGTTGGTTTGGTATGAGTTTAGTCGGAGGAATGGGAATTATAGGTGTAGTTGTAACTTTAATTGTCAGTTTTATACCACCTGATAATATTAATGTGGGTTCTAGTTTTATCTATGAAATATCATTAATTTTAGGTTTAATAGTTATGTGCTTGCCACCATTTATTAATTTATGGTGGGTTGCAAAGAGTGAACAATAAATATCTTGCAATATCTTTAGCAAAATATGAAATAATTAAATCTGCTCCAGACCTTTTTATTGCGAGCAAGCTTTCAACCATTGCTTCATCTTCAGTAATAAGTCCTGCCTTGGCAGAATATTTAATCATTGCATATTCGCCACTTACTTGGTACGCGCATAATGGTATTTCTGGAAAATTTTGTTTAATTCTATAAATTACATCTAAATAGTTTTGAGCAGGCTTTACCATTAAAATATCAGTCCCTTCATCAATATCTAGCATTGCCTCTCGAATTGCTTCTTGTCCATTTGCGGGATTCATTTGATATTTTTTTCTATCACCGAATTTTGGGTTTCCTTCTGCCGCTTCTCGAAATGGAGCGTAGAAGCTAGAGCTGTATTTAACAGAATAGCTCAAGATCGAGACGTCATATAATTGCTCAGCATCTAGTGCTTTTCTTATTGCTGCAACCATTCCATCGGTCATACTACTTGGAGCGACCCAATTAGCACCAGCTTTAGCATAACTCACAGCTTGCTTAGCTAAAATTTTAAGCGTTTCATCATTGTTTATTTCTTGATTATTTAAAACACCACAATGTCCGTGATTTGTGTATTCACAAAGACAAACATCCGCAATTATAGTTAACTCTTTGTTTATATCTCTAATTTTTTTAATTGCTTTTTGAATAATTCCTTCATCACTTAAAGAAATGCTTCCAATTTCATCTTTAGTTTTTGGTATACCAAATAAAAGAACGGCTGGGATTTTAAGTTTTGAAATTTCTAATATTTCGTTTTCAAGAGATTCCAAATCTAACTGATAACAACCAGGCATAGACAATATTTCTTGTTTGTGAGAAATTGTTTCGCTAATAAATAATGGAGCAATGAACTGATTGATATCTAGTCTTGTTTCTTGCATCATATTTCTGATATTTTGTGTAAGACGAAGTCTTTTTAATCTATTTATTATGTTATCGGTCATGTTAATTCCTTGGTGAATGTTTAGCTAGTTGAATATTAGCAATTTCTAATACGTCCTCAGGCAGTCCTGCAAGTGCTGCGACTTCTAAACCATAGCTTTTACTAGCTGGTCCATCAGAAACATTATATAAAAAGACAATTTTATTTGATGCCATTGTCGCAGATAAGTGGACATTTTTTATGGATTTAAATTCTTCTGGCAAAGAGGTTAATTCAAAATAATGTGTTGAGAATAAAGTTAGAGATTGAATCTTATTTGCTAGATAAGATGCGCATGCATAAGCTAAAGACATTCCATCATAAGTACTCGTTCCCCGCCCAATTTCATCAATTAAAACAAGACTTTTATTTGTTGCCTGTCTTAGTATATGAGCAGTCTCTGTCATTTCTACCATAAATGTTGATCTACCAGATGCTAGATCATCGCTTGCTCCAATTCTTGTAAATATTTTATCAATTAAACTTATTTTAGCGCTTGATGATGGGACATAACTTCCAATATGGGCTAATAAAACAATTAATGCGTTTTGACGCATATAAGTTGATTTGCCACCCATATTTGGGCCAGTGATCAGATGCATGTTGCATTCAGGTTTTAGAGTAAGATGATTTGGAATAAATTTTTCCTTAAGTATTCTTTCAATTATTGGATGACGACCTTCATGTATTTCGATCCCTCTTGAAACTTGTAATGAAGGACAGCACCAATTTAATGACGATGCACGTTCTGCTAGATTGGATAAAACATCCAGATGAGCAAGCGCATCTGCTATATCATTTAATTTTGCGCTATATTTATTAATTTCATCTAAAATACATTCATATAACCATTTTTCTCTTACTAAAGCTTTGCTTTCAGCTGCTAATACTTTTTCTTCGAATTCTTTTAATTCAGGTGTGATAAATCTTTCTACATTTTTAAGAGTTTGTTTTCTTATAAAGTTTGATGGTGCTTTTGCTGCTTGAGCTTGAGAAAGTTCAATATAATATCCGTGTACACGATTAAAACCAAATTTTAAGCTTGATAAACCAGATCTGTCTTTTTCAAATTCTTCTAGTTCAAGAAGCTTTTTATTAGCATTTGTTCCTAAATTTCTTAGCTCATCTAGTTCATCATCAAAACCACTCGCTATAACACCACCATCTCGTATTAAATTTGGTGGATTTTCAACTATTGCAGCTACTAATATTTCAGATATCTCTGGAATCGGATGAAGATTCACATAGATATTTTTAATTAAGATTGTACTATTTTTGTTTATTAATTCACATAAATTTGGCAGTAAATTTAGTGTTTCTCTAAGATTTAAAATGTCTCTAGGTCTAGCAGATTTTAATGAAATTCTTGTAACAATTCTTTGTAAATCACTTATTTGTTTTAATATATCATGGATTGTATTAAATTTTTCATTTAGCAAAGATCCTATAGCTAGTTGTCTATCGGTTATTTTTTCAATATTTTGTAGTGGTTTACTAACCCAGCGTTTAAGTAAACGCGAACCCATGGCAGAACCACACTCATCGATACAAGATAACAGTGTATTGCTAGTCTCACCATGACAATTTTTAAATAATTCCAAATGTTTTTGTGTGGCTGCGTCTAATTGAAGGTAGTCTGAGTTGTATTCTATCGTTATTTTGTTAAGGTGTGGCAAAGCTTGTCGCTGAGTTATTTTTAAATAAGCTAGTAATGCCCCAGCTGCTGGGATAGAGTTTTTTTCTTTAGAAAAATCTTTTAAATCAAATAATTTAAATTGCTCAATGAGTAGAAATTCAGCTTTACTTATTTCAAAGTCCCATTTCGGCCTTATTTTTGTATTATAATTTTGCAGAAATGTTAACTCCAATAAATCATTATCAATTAAAATTTCAGCTGGTTGTAGTTTACTTACCTCCGCATATAATTGTGAATCATCTTCTGCCTGTAAAATATGAAATCTGCCGGAACTTAAATCTACCCAAGCTAATCCATATTTATTCGAGCTTTTATGTATTGCTAGTAATATTACATCTTCTTTTGCATTTAAAAGAGCGTCATCGGTAATTGTACCTGGTGTAATGATTCTAGTTACTTCTCTTTCAATAGGTCCTTTACTATTAGAAGGATCACCAATTTGCTCGCATATTGCAACTGATTCACCTTTATTAAGTAAACGAGCTAGATAATTTTCAACTGCATGAAATGGTACTCCGGCCATAGGAATTGGTTTACCATTTGATTGACCTCTATGTGTAAGAGTTATATCTAAGATTTTTGCTGCATGAATAGCATCATCAAAAAATAATTCATAAAAATCGCCCATGCGATACAATAGCAATATATCTGAATGATTAGCTTTTATTTTTAAATACTGCTGCATCATTGGCGTGTGAGATTCAAACATGGAAATTCTTTATAAATATAATTTTGATGAATTTTATCAAATACTATGGTCTGTTGCCAATTGAATCTATACATGTCCCATTAAAAAAGTACCGTCGTTCCGAACGTAGACTGATTATCCTACTTTATATATTTAGTGGAACTCGCACAATAAGTTCATCAGAAATATCTTCAGCCCGACCCTGATTAGAGTGACCTCTTCTTGCAAAAATATTTTGTTCATTAAGTAAAGACATCAATTGATTTAATTCACACTTATATTCAGGTTGATTTGTAGTAACATAAAAAGATAAATACTCCTTTGTATCCAAACACATATTTTTATAAATAATATTCACATCTTGAATATTATTACTTTTTGAATACATAATTTTTATTTTAAAATCTGTATCGTCCATTAATGCTTTATAAAGTACAAGCAATTGATCAGCAAAAGCCTGATATTTTATACCATGTTTGCGCAATACTAATTCCCCTAGACGAATATACTGACCAAGACCCTGTACTACATCTTTGGTTTGCTCTGTCATAAATGTGCAAGCTATCATGCATGATAGATATAGTGTAAAGGCAGATATGAAATCATTTTGTTTAGCTCCTCGTGCAGCAAGTGTCGCCAAATCATTAATTATTTTTTTCTGTCCCTCTACATTTAATTTTAAAAATAATAAACATCCTCTACGCATGACATTATGTACCATATTTATTATTTCGCCCTGCCATTTATTCAATTTATTTTCTTTTTGTGAAATTATAAATCTATATCCTTCATTATTTAAGTTTAAGATAGTGAAAAAAAACATATCATGTATACATAATCTACCCAATGAAGCAAGTAAACTGTTAACATCCGCATATGGTGTGAATTCTTCTATCACTAGAGGATAGGAAGTTGCATATCTGCGTACTGCTGAAATAAAAGCATTATTATCTTGAATCACGCGATCTATTTCTGTATTATTTTCTGTTAATATCTGATTTGGAGCCAACATATTTACACCATGAGGTGTAAATTCAATGGCCACTTGTTTTTTATTAGCTAGCCTATCAGGTAATGAAAAAGATGCCTTATAGTTTAGCAAAAGTGATACATATTGAGGTGCATCTTCAGCCGCAAATAATAGGACCGCTTGCAATGCATTCAATGGTAACGAATTGTAAAGTAAATGGACCGTATTTGGCAGGGCACCAAGCTCCAAAAGCATTGCAAAAAATGCATAATTCTCATATTTTACACAAAGTAGTAGAGGGCTTATATAACTGAATGCCGATTTTTTATCCAAAACTATTAATGTATGCATATACAGATAAAATACCGACTTGCACAGTTCAAAATTTTCACATAAATATTTAATCAATGGTAGTTGCATAGGAAGCTTTACGGATGTATCGCTTATTGTCTTTAAAAAAGACATTAAAATTGGGAACGCATTGATGTGTGTTGTAATCTGTTCATAATAATTCTCCATATACTGCACATCACCTGACTGTAATTTTGCAGAGAATTCTTCTTTTATCATATCTAAATTTATAGGCATTGCCTTTTTTTGTCGCATTATATATTTTTTAGTCTGCTTATCTATATTTTGCAATAACACTACCAAACTTAAATCATTGATTTCCACAACAAGGTCAAGATAACTTGCCATTTCTTTATCTTTATCATAATGCTTTAGTTTATCTAAATTTTCTTTTAAAATTGATATATCATTTTTCATTTTAGGCTTAATCTTAGTACAGCTAGCTTCTAATTGACATTCATTTTCATTTTGGCTTTCATGAAAATTAGATACTAAGCTTGATGAAGACTCAGCTTTTAAAGTAGAAAAATTTGAATAATAATTAATTCTTTCTTTAAGATAATTACTACCTTTTGTTTTTTCTTTATCATCATATGAATTGAACTTTTCCAAAGTACTTAATGCATGTTTTGCTATCTGCAAATATTGAGATGCATCTTTACATTCCCTTAACTGCGTTATTTGTGCAGTATATGCTTGATATAACTCAATATAAGATTCATTTTTCTTTTTATATAAACTTTGTACGAATTCTTTCAGGTCATTAGCTAATAAGATAAATTCGTCCAGTTCCTCTTGTGATAAAGATAAATATGAATTATTTTCAATATTTTTTATTATATAATCAGTTGGTATGCTGAACTTATTAAAATAAATATGAAGAATAAAAATATCGTAACTAACCGTAAAATGTATTGGTCCAAAATACTTACCATTTTGACTTGTTTCTAAACTAAAAAATTTATCGACAGTAAAATGTGCATTTTCGCCAATATTTTCACGAAAAATAGGTAGATCCACATCATTAGGTTTATATATATAACATACGGTACGCTGCTCAGACGCTTTAAATTGTAAGCTACATCCATCTAGTATAGGTGATTTTTGATTATCTTTTATAAAATAAAATAAACTATTTTCTCTAATTTTCCCAGTTTTTGCCTGTGATTGATAAACCTCACTAGTTTCAGCTGCCATAATTTAAATCTCAATGAAATTATATTTCGAGCATTATATCATGACACTTAATTATTGGTCAATATGCTATTTTTAATTACGAATTGCCTCAAAACAAATGTTACCGAAAACATGAAAAATTTGATTAGTTGCCTCATAACTAATGTTACCGAACAAATAAAAATAAAAAGGGGCATTTTATGGGGGTGTTGCGTCTAAATAATGTTACTTATGCAGCCATAGCCAATCCGCATTGGTTTACTTTGTTCCAAAATTGCTCCCATCGACCAGTAGAATGTGCTAATGCTCTCAAACTCAAAATAACCCCAGCCCCTTTATCTTTCCATTGCATGCCTGACTGACCAAGACGCT
>MHBB01000047.1:40561-53578 GCA_001803185.1 Legionellales bacterium RIFCSPHIGHO2_12_FULL_35_11 | reverse complement strand
ATCACCCTCTCTATCTGTCATGCTCACAACTAATGTATCAGGGGCTTCTTTAGCAACAGCTTCTGCTTAGAATATGTCTTTAAAAAGTCATAAAGTCCAGGCTAATGCTTCACCAAATTTAATGCTATCGCCAGGTTTTATTAAAGGTTGCCAGGAGAGCTTTGTTTGATTGGAAAATAATAGAATAACGGTTGAGCCAAGTTTGAAATATCCCATTTCTTCTGCTTTTTTTAATATAATTTCTGGAGTATCATTTTGCGAGTAAGTAATTTTTTTTAATTTCCGGCTACGTTTTAAATCACCATGCCAACTTGTACCGATGCTTCCGACAATTACTGCTCCAACTAAAATCATAGCCATTAAACCGACTGTAGTTTCAAAAAGAACAACTAGCCTCTCATTTCTAGCAAACAAGCATTTAATCACTCTAACTGTCGCTGGTTGAACTGAAAATAGCTTTCCTGGAACATAAGTCATTTCTTTTAATTTGCCGGTTATTGGCATATGAATACGATGATAGTCTTTAGGAGATAGGTAGAGAGTTGCAAAATAGCCATGCTCAAACTGCGAAGAGATATCGTCATGCGATTTTGCAGTAAAACCCAATAATTCTTTGGCTGAATAATATTTGCCTTTTGCTTGAATAAGCTTACCCTGCTTTATTTCGCCGAATTCACTAATAAAACCATCTACTGGTGAGATTATAGTGGAATTAGCAATTGGCCTGCACTCTGGTTTTAAGCGGCGAGTAAAGAAGTCGTTGTAAGTTACATAGTCATGATAATCTTCGCATAAAGCCTCATGCATATTAACGCCATATTTATGAATGAACTTTCTAATTAAGCGGTTTTTAATTCTCTTAATTTTTAAATTTGCGCAAAATCCAGCATATATCGACAAACCATATTTAGGCGCTATATACTGAAGAATGGCTTTGTAATAATCTTTAAACATTAAATTTATATTAATTATTGATCTCGGCGACAGATTTTATCAGCAAGATAGCCAATTGCGCCAGCATAATATATTGAATTATTGTATTTAAGGATCATTTTATAATTTGGATATGCTAAAAATACTGGCCCGCCATTTGGTTTGACAATACTGGCTTCTAGATTTGGATATGGAAGCGGCTTGCCATTTTCAGCAGTTACACCTAATTTTGCCCATTCACTAACGAGCTTAGTAATAGATTTTCCTTCTAGCTGCATATCAAATCCTTTGGGAAGTTTTACATAAACAGCCCATGGCTCGCCAAATTGCCAACCATTTAATTTCATATAGTTTGCAATAGATGCAAAAACATCTGGTTTGGATTTCCAAATATCTTTGTGTCCATCTCCATCATAGTCAACAGCATATTTTACCCAGCTTGATGGTAAAAATTGCGGTTGTCCTGATGCTCCAGCCCATTCTCCTTTAAAATCACTTAAAGATACATGACCTTCATCTACAATGTGTAGAGCAAGTAATAATTCTTTCCGGAAAAATTCTTTTCTAGTAGATTCATAACCTAGGGTGGCAAGAGATTTGATAACAGGGAAATTGCCCATATAACTTCCATAGCTAGTTTCCATTCCCCAAAAAGACATTATAAAACATGGATCAACGTCATATTTATTGCCAATTTCATCAGCAATTTTCTGGTAGGCTTGATATTTTTTTCTGCCAATAGCAATTCGATAAGCATCTACCCTACTTGTTAAATATCTTTGAAAAGTTAGTCTATGCTCAGGTTGGGAGTGAGCAAGCCCCTTAACCTGACGACTTGGCTCATGAATATCAGCAAAAGCGGCATTAAGGGTTGTTACTGATATTCCTTGAGATAAGGCTTCTTTTTTAATCCCAGCAACGTAGTCATTCCAAGATTGCTGTGCTGCAGAGGAATTAGCTGAGAAACAGACAGCGATTAAAAGTAAATACAATGGATTTTTATTATTCATTTTTATGCCCATTTTTTGTTTTTTTAAGATATATAAAAGAGTAGTTCGATTTTTTAATATGAGCAAGGTTATACTAAATATATTTCAACAGTTAAATGGATTTTATGAAAGTTATTATTTTAGATAGAGATGGCATAATCAATCACGATTCAGAGTATTACATTAAGTCAATTGATGAATTTGTTTTTTTACCAGGTAGTGTTGACGCTATTGTAAAATTAACAAAAAATCATTACAGAATCGGCATTGCTACAAATCAGTCTGGCATAGCTAGGGGATTATATGATACAGATATCCTAAATGAAATTCATGCTAAACTACAGGCAACTATAAGCAACGCTGGTGGGAAAATCACAGAAATTGCGTTCTGCCCGCATCATCCAGAAGATTTATGCTCTTGTAGAAAACCAAAGCCGGGCATGTTGCTTGACTTGGCTAATAGATTTAAATGTAAGCCAAGAGAAATGATTTTCGTTGGAGATAAAGAAACTGATATAATGGCTGCAAAAGCTATTGGTGCGGAGCCAATTTTAATCTATTCATCAATGACTAAACCGAATTTATTAACTAAATATCCTGCTTTACAGGCTTTTGCATCCTTAGCTGAATATGTAGATAATTTACTGATTTCTCAAAACTAGGAATTTTAATGAAGGTAAGTATTGTAACCCCATCTTTTAATCAAGGTGAATTTATTGAAAGAACTTTAGAAAGCGTTGCATCGCAGAGGGAATTTCTTCCAGAAGGTATTGAGCTTACACACGTTGTCTATGATGGGGGAAGCGCTGATAATACGCTAGATATTTTAAAAAAACACTCTAATCAAATAACATGGTTTTCTGAAGCGGATAATGGGCAAGCTCATGCCGTTAATAAAGGTTTAATGCATACAGATGGTGATATAATAGGTTGGCTTAATTCAGATGATATCTATTATCCACAAGCCGTAAAAAAAGTAGTTGATTTTTTTCAGAAAAACCCGGAAATTGATGTGGTTTATGGTAAGGCGTTTCATATAGATTTATTTGATAAACCATATGAAGAATACCCTACCGCAAATTGGGATGCAAAACTTATAAAAGAAGAATGTTTTATTTGTCAGCCTGCATTATTTTTTCGAAGAAAAATTTTAAAAGTTACTGGGCTTTTAGACGAAAGCTTGGATTATTGTATGGACTATGAATTTTGGGTGCGATTAAGCTGTATGGGTATAAAGTTCGCATACCTAGAAGAAGAGTTAGCTGGCTCAAGGATGTATCCAGAGAATAAGACATTAAGCTCAAAAATTCCTGTGCATAAAGAAATAAATGATATGTTACGTAAGCATTTAGGTGCTGTCCCTATGCGGGCTATTCTTAACTATGCATATGCGGTGGTTAATGAAGAAATAAATAATGGTGAGGAACCTATTAAGTTTGCTAAAAAGTTACTTCAAGTCTCAGTGCAGTCTGCTAAAAATTGGAATGGAGGGATATTTATTTTTTTAAGTTGCGCTATTTTGCATTGGTCGCGAGGATTTATGCAGGGTCGTCATCGATTATGGCGGAAAGCATAATGAGTATAGTAGTAATTTTTAATTGGCTTCATACATATTTAGCCGCTCACCCAGTTCTTTCGCCGATTTTATTTACTATTTTTCATATGGCTTGTGCAATTTGTATAATTCCATGCTCCCCAATGCCAGTAATAGCTGGGTTGTTATGGGGCAAATGGTTGGGTCTTGGAATTTCAATTTTTGCTGCATTTGTATCTGCTTGCACTACTTTTTGGTTAGCACGCATTTTTTTCAGAAAAACAATATATGCCTTTTTAGCCAAGAGATTTAAAAAAACAGATTGGTTTTTGGAGCAAACTGAAAAGCATGGCTGGAAATTTGTTGCAACTGTGCAATTAAATCCAGCTGCTCCAGGTTCAACTTTGGGCTACCTGTTTGGGTTAACTAATATTCAATTTGGAGTTTATGCCTTTTTTCTATTAGTTTTTATGTTACCACTACAAATAATTTTAGTATTATGTGGTGATTCTATGCCGCTTTTATTATCTGGTAAAACGCCGTGGGTGTTGCTTGCTATTATGATGCTAGTTATTGTGTATTTATTTTATGGAGTTAGGCGTGAAGGAAAAGCAGGATCTTAAAATTTCAGTTATTTTATCATTTTATAATGAAGAAAATGTTTTGCCTGAGTTATTACTTAGGATGCGGAAAGTTTTTTCGGGCTTGATAGCAGAAAAAACTATTGGCTCTTATGAACTTGTTTTTGTAAATGATAACTCGACAGATGGCTCAAAAAAATTATTATTATCTGAAATTCCAGTTGGTGATGTTGTGTTAATAAATATGACTAGGAATTTCGGTGTTTCAGAGTGTGTTATGGCTGGGATAAGGGAGTCTACTGGCGATGCGGTTATTTATATGGATTCTGATTTACAAGACCCACCAGAACTTATTCCTGAGCTAATTTCTGCTTGGCAAGCGGATAGTGAAGTTGGGGTTGTTTATACAACTAGACGACGTCGAGCTGGTGAAAATTATTTTAAGATGCTAATTACAAAGTTTGGATATCGCTTAATTAACTTAATTTCCGATATAGATTTGCCAGCTGATTCAGGTGACTTTAAATTATTGTCGCGTGAAGTTGTGGAGCGTATTTTAGAGCTAAAAGAAGACAAGCCATATATGCGCGGCTTAGTTAGTTGGGTTGGATATAAGCAATTACAAGTTTTTTATGATAGAGAGGCGAGATTTGATGGACGTGAAAATTCAAAAATGCCTGTTTTAAGTAGAAAAGTATTATATTATTGGTTAGACAGAGCCTTAATTTCATTTTCCGATGCGCCACTTAAAGCTATTTTATTACTAGGATTTGCTATTTCCTCTATTTCTATAGCTTATCTTGGGGTAATTTTATTTCAAAAAATCATGGGTTGGTATGTGCCTGGTTGGCCGGCGCTAATGTCAGCAATTTTATTGTCTGGTGGTGTACAAATGATGATGTTAGGATTTGTCGGGTTATATGTTGGGGCTATTTTCCGAGAAACAAAAGGTCGTCCGCAATATTTAATTAAAGATGTTGTTAAACCTAGAAAAAGCAGTTGAGCTCTACTACGAATGCCTACTGCTTTTTCTAGGTTTAACACAATCCAGAAATATAAGGGATTTTTATGCATGCAGATTTTGTAATTATTGGCGCTGGGATTTTAGGTTTAAGCATTGCTAGACAATTGCGAGAAGAGCATCCTGGCGCTTCTATTGTTATTCTTGAAAAAGAGCAAAAGATTGGTTTACACGCCAGTGGTCGCAATAGTGGTATAATGCATGCAGGAATTTATTATAAATCTGACAGTTTAAAAGCCAAGTTTTGTTTGCAAGGCTCAAGGTTAATGACGGAATATTGTGCCGAGCATAATTTACCAGTTGATCGCATAGGAAAAATAATTTTACCGCTACAAAGCGCAGATGAGAAAGTTATTCATGATTTATATAGCAGAGCTTGTAAAAATGGAGCGAAGGTACAATTAATTTCGGCCGATGAATTACAAAAAATGGAGCCTTTAGCCAATGTAAGAGCAAATCATGCTCTTTTTTCACCTGAGACAGCGGTTATTTCTCCAAAATTGATTCTAGAGCATTTGCAAGAAGCTTTGGTCAAGCAGCGGGTAGATTTTTACTTTAATGCCTTAGCACGAGAATTTTTAGTTAAAGAGAAAAAAATTAAACTTGATTTTATGGAAATTTCATATGGTCATTTATTTAACACAGCTGGGTTGTATGCTGATAAAGTTGCAAAGGCTTGTGGGCTAGAAGATAGGTATACCATGATCCCGTTTAAAGGTATGTATTATGAATTAGCTAAGACATCCAATATTAAAATAAATCATTTAATTTATCCTGTGCCTGATATGAATGTCCCATTTTTGGGGGTGCATTTTACGAAAAGTATAGATGGTAAAATATATATCGGGCCAACTGCTATCCCTGTTCTAGGAAGAGAGCATTATCAAGGTTACCAAGGTATTAAATGCGGAGAGAGTTTAGATGTTTTTAGTAAACTAGGCTTGCAATATTTAACGAACAAGCAAGGCTTTAGAAATTATGCGAATCAGGAAATTCCGCGTTTCATCAAGTCAAGATTTGTCGCTTCAGCAAGAGCAATGGTTGAAAGTATTCAGGCAGATGATTTAATAAAAAGCACCAAGGTGGGAATTAGAGCGCAATTATTCGATAAAGTAAAAAAAGAATTACCTATGGATTTTATCGTTAGTAAGACGACTAATGAGACACATGTGTTAAATGCAGTTTCCCCAGCATTTACTAGTGCATTTAGCTTTGCTAAATATGTTATATCAATGTAGGTTATCTTGATAACTTCACTGCATTAATTATTAATAAATCTTAGTTAATTTATTTGCTAACATCGCCATCGTTATCTATATTTTATATATGAATTTTTTTTAAACAGAAAGGAATTTGTATAATGGTTCTTTTTAGGTGGAAAACTAAATCCGCTACTGCTAAAAAATCTGATCCAGAAAAAGATGAGACATATGAAGAGCACATTAGTAAAGAAACGCAAAAAATAGCTGATTATCACCATGCCATTTACAAGAAAGAGTCAAGCAAGAATAAAGAAATAACTAAGTTAAGAAAAAAGAAGCAAGTGTTAAGCAAGCAAATATCTAGAATGTGTAGAATGGAATGTATTGGCAAAGATAATGCAAAATGTTCTGATCTTGAAGAGTCACTTAAGACTAGCAGGCGTGAGTTAGATGAAATAAAAATCAAAATAAACAATAATCATAAAAGTTTTTCTGCAAACAAGCGAAATCATGACGCATGTAAGACCAAAGCTTTATCTATAAGCCATGATGAACTTAAAAAAAAATGCGCCAAAAATTTAAAATATGATTATAAAGAGACAATAAACCATATTGATTCATATTACTGTAATAATGACGATAATATCAATGTAGGAAAAATATTTGGAGTTGTAAATAATGTTTGGACTCAATTTGGCTCTATAGATATCAAAGATATAAATACAAAAATAAGTGTACAAAATGAAAAGAATATTAAATCAATAAAAAATAAGCTAGAGGAAATAAAAAACGTTTTAAAATCAAAAGACAAAATAGAAGAGAAACCTAACGATGCTGAACTTAGTAATAAGTTCAATTTGTTAAAAACAAGTAAAGAAGCATTATCTTCTTTGGAAAAAGATCTTGAAAAATGGAAACAATCAAATTATAGCAATTTTCCCTTATTCAAATATCTAGCCAGGTTTTTTGCGCTCATATTTTTCAGACCAGATCCTGAGAATAAAAAAAAAGAAATTACTACACAAATAAATGAAGTTAAAAAAAATATTTTAAAGATTGAAGACAATATAAAAAAAATACAAGCATTTTATCTTAAAACGGAACTATTAAATACAGTTTTGGACTCGCTAAATTTATTGACGTACATTGAAAATGCATTGTTTGAACAAAAAAAAAGCAAACCTTTAGAACAAGATAAAAAATTTCTGATTAAAAACATGGGCTATCTTATGACAGAGATAGAAAAACAAAAAAAAATAATAAATAGCAAAAATGTCAAAATTAAAGAAAAAGTGGATGAATTAAATGTGGTTTCTAAACAACTGTCAGATGAAGAAGAAAAAGAAAAAGGAAAATTGAAAAATAGGGATAAAAAATTGAACGATGAGAAAAGAGCAGATACTCATGCTTTTTTTAAAGAGAGTAATCCAAATAAAACAGCATATAACTATGATTGTGATAATAGAATTAGTAATTTAGATGACGCAACTGATTTATTTGACACAATAATTCATTTTTTAGCAAAAAAAACAAATAAAACATCTTATGAGGATCAACTCTTTAACCTTTTATCAAAGATTGAAAATAAATTGCTTGTCTACGTTAGTTCGGATGAGGTGTTTGAAGGTACGCAATCAAAAGAAAATGATGGTACGAAAAATGATATAATAAAAAACATAGAAGCATTAAAAAAATTAGATCAAGAAAATAAGGACAATACACTCTTTACAGATGAATTTTCTTTTGATAAATTGATTGAAATTTTGGAAACCCAGCCTGTAAAACCAAAGCAAATCAAGCATCTTTAGGCGAGTCGGATTGGGTGCACTATACAGGTATGTGAATGGCGTGATAATAAAGTCGTTTGAATCCCTTCCGAACAAATTGTTATTAATAAATAGGGGGGGGAAAATAGATGATGCTGAGAATTTAAATTTAGGGAGACAATTTCGCTGGTATAAAGCATTAGAGGGCAAAAAGTCTATTTATAGATTTCGTCCACCATCAACCTTTATTTCCTGGCCTGTTATAAAATTATTTTCTATCATGAAATAAACTGCTTTAGCAATAAAAATAGGATCGCCATGCCGATTTAATATGGTTTTACTAATAATTTTTTCCTGCTGATTTTCATCTAATTTATTTTTCCCTTCAGGCCAAATAGTAATACCTGGCGCAACCGCATTTACTCTAACATTTGGTCCAAATTCCATGGCCAAAGATTTTGTTTGCATTAATAATGCTGCTTTGGTTTGACAATATAAACTATATCCACGAAGTGGCGATGATGCATGAGTATCTGTAATATTAACAATACAGCCACCAGTCTCTTTTAAATAAGAAAAGGCCCATGTACTTAACCAATAAGGTACTTTTACGTTTAGTAGTAACATTGCATCAATATCAGCATCGTTTGCCGAAAAAACCGATGCATTATTAACTAACACATCTATTCTATCTACTAAATTTAATGATTCTGTAATTAACTCTTTAGCAGATGACTCTGCATCTAAATTCATAGATATTATAAAAGCACTATTCTTCCGCTTGAAATTTAGCTTATCTTTCAATATTAATGCTTCATCTAAAGATTGATTGCAGTGAATGATTACTCTAAATCCTTTTTCATGTAAAAAGGTTGCAATTGTTGCACCTATTCTTCTAGCTCCACCGGTAATTAATACTGTTTTTTGCAAAGTTATTCCCTAAAATATTATTAATTTAAAAAGGTAGTACTTTTTCTAGGTTTATGCATTAACTTTTAATAAATTATTTTTTCTAAATTTACTTTTTATACTACTTATCTCTTTTCTAGTATCTTTCATAAATACATAAACTATCAACGAACATGAAATACATCCAGTTACATACCAATAAAAGCCACTTTCCATACCAATGCTTTTAAACCATAGCGCAATATATTCTGCTGTTCCACCAAAGATTGATACCGTAATTGCATAAGGCAAACCCACTCCTATGGTACGAATTTCTACTGGAAATAATTCTGCTTTTACAACAGCATTAATAGAAGTATATCCACTTACAATTATCAATGCTCCCATAATTAACACAAATGCTCCTAGGTATGTTTGGACTTGACCAATAGCTGATAAAATTGGCACAGTAAAAATTGAACCTAAAACACCGAAAGCTATTAGAATAGGTCGTCTACCAATTTTATCTGATAAACTTCCAATGAGTGGCTGAATTAACATAAATAAAAATAAAGTACCGGCTGAAATCAAAGTCGCACTATTTTTACTAAAACCAACAGAGTTAATTAAATATTTTTGCATATAAGTGCTATATGTATAAAATGCTACAGTACCTCCCATAGTTAAACCAACAACCAAGATAATTTCTTTTGGGTGTTTTAACAGCATTTTAATTAAGTTTTTCTTTTTATTGTTGGATTTTTGATTCAAAAATGATTCCGTTTCTTGCATACCTAAACGAAGATATAAAGCAACTAAAGCTAAAATACCACCCAAAAAAAATGGTATTCTCCAACCGTAATTTTCAAGATTGTCTTGAGACATTATGAATTGTTGTAAGATAATAAGCACAATCAAGGCCAGTAATTGCCCAGCAATTAAAGTAACATATTGAAAACTTGAATAAAATCCACGACTATTTTCTGTTGCCATTTCACTTAGGTAAGTCGCAGATGATGCATATTCACCCCCAACAGATAAACCCTGTAACAGTCTGGCAAAAACTAATAAAATTGGTGCGGCTAAACCAATGCTTTCATAGCTAGGAGTAAATGCAATAATCAAAGATCCTAAACACATAAGTAATACTGAATAAATAAGTGACTTTTTTCGACCATACTTATCAGCATAACTTCCAAATAACCATCCTCCAATTGGTCGCATAAAAAATCCAACTGCAAATATAGCTGACGTATTTAATAATTGCGCTGTTTGATTACCATGTGGGAAAAAAGATTTGGCAAAATAAATAGAAAATGCTGCATAAACATACCAATCATACCATTCAATCAAGTTCCCAATTGAACCCCTAAAGATTGACTTTAATCTGTCTTTAGTAGAAAGATGTATACTATTTCCATCTATATCAACTTGCTTTTGTTTCATTTATTTAAAACTCCTATACAACTTTTCTTGACCTAAAGTTCCCGCCTATCCAGTTGCCACATATTATGATATTAAGTTAAAGATCTATTTTTATACTGCAAATCAGCCTTTTCTGCTTTCATGTTATTTTCTTCAAGAGCTTGCAGGCTTTGCTCATTTTTTAGTATTTCATGATAACTATTAAAAATAGTTCTTCTTAATTTATTAAATTTTAAATTAAATTTCGCTATATCATTAATCAATAATGGTAACTTTTTAGGATTAAAAACTATTATAAAAACTAGCAAAACAACTATAAGTTTACTCATTATGACTGGCTATTTTTATCATCTTCATTTAAAGCTTTTTTAAAATTTCTAAAAGCATAACCCAAATCAGAACCAATATTTTTAATTCTCTTTGTACCAAACAATACCAATATTATCAATAAAATTAATATTAAAGATAATGGACTAACTCCACTTAACCCCATATTAAACTCCTAATTTTTTCTAGTAAAAACGGCTAACAAGCCGCCTAACAGCGATATTCCAAGTGATATATTTATGAAATTTCCATAATCAATTACATTAAAATAACTAATAACTGCAATACCTGCCGATGAAATAAATACACCGCTTCCTAATCCACTTAACCATTTTTTAGAAGATCTAAAACTCATCCTTTCCTGCGATTTTTTCACATAATCTTTATTTTCTTTGAGTTGCAGGAGAACATCATTAAATAATCTAGGCATGAAAGGTAATTGTTCGGTAATAAATGGAATATTTTCTTTCAGATTTCTAATAAAAGCTTTCGCTCCAACTTGATCTTTTACCCATTTTTCTAAAAATGGTTTAGCAGTAACCCAAAGGTTTAAATCAGGATATATTTGTCTACCAAGACCTTCTACTGCAAATAACGTTTTTTGTAAAAGTGCTAATTGTGGCTGTACTTGCATCTCAAATCGTTTAGCAACTTGAAATAAATTTAAGATTATCAAAGCAAAAGAAATATCTTTAAGTGGTTTTTCGAATATAGGTTCACAAACCGTTCTTATTGCATTTTCAAATTCATCTTCTCTGGTATTATTTTTCACCCAACCAGATTCTATGTGGAGTTTAGCAATTTTTCTATAATCTCTATAAAAAAATGCGAGTAAATTTTCTGCTAAGTAACGTTTATCATTATCATTTAATGTACCAATTATCCCAAAGTCAACGCATAAATATTGTGGATTTTGTGGATTAGTAGGTGAGACAAATATATTTCCTGGATGCATATCCGCATGAAAAAAACAATCCCGAAACACTTGTTGAAAGAAAATTTCCAAACCTCTTTCGGCAAGTGACTTTAAATTTATGTTATGTTGTACAAGCTGATCTATACTAGCGACTGGAATTCCATAAATTCTTTCCATAACTAAGATATTATCACTTACATAATCCCAATATATTTCAGGAATATATAATAACTCAGAATTTTTAAAATTTCTACGAAGCTGTGAGCCATTGGCTGCCTCAATATTTAAATTTAGTTCATTTAAAATTGATTTTTCAAATTCACTAACAACTTCATTCGGTTTTAGTCTTCTAGCAAAGGCCGAATATTTATCAGCAAATTTAGCAATGGTTTTTAGAATTTTAATATCTTTTGCTATAACTTTATGAATATCTGGTCTAAGTACTTTTACAACAACATCTTCACCAGTTTTAAGTTTTGCAGCATGGACTTGAGCAATTGATGCTGAAGCAAGCGGAGTTTCATCAAAATTTGCAAAAACTTCATGAGCGGATAATCCAAAGGTATTTTCGATTATTTGTAAGACTTTTTCTGAAGAAAATGGTTCAACATTATCTTGTAATTTATTTAGTTGAAATGCCACATCTGGTGGTAAAATATCAGGCCTTGTAGATAATGCTTGCCCAAATTTTACAAAAATAGGGCCTAATTCCTCTAAACTTTTTCTAAGAGCCACTCCTCTAGATAGTGGTTCTTTCCTAAACCAATTCCATGGATTTAAGTAAATAATAAATCTAAACGCGGAAAATAGATGAATCGACACTATCAGCTGATCTAAGCCATTTTTAGCTAAAACATAATTAATTTTCAATAATCTAAAAACTTGTTTAATTGAGCCCATGTTCAACCAAAATTTTGTTAATATGAGCAGATGCGCGTTCTGTTCGCATAGATAGATCATCTATATCATTAAAAAAATCTCTTATTTCTTCTCGTGAAGGAAATTCTTTTGCTTCTTCTTGTAAATATTCAGTTAAATTTCTTTTTATTGAACTAGTAAGTTTGTTTTTAAATAATTGTCCCTCTTTAAAAATATTTCCAATCTGGTTAGCAACTACGTCTCCGGTAAAATGCGCTAGATGTCCTTCCCAATCAATATCAAGTTCATCAAATAATTGTTTTAATTCTTGGCCTAAAGCAATATCACCGGAAATTTTAATTTTATCATTAAATAACGAGCGTACTTTAGATGCTGGTAATAAACTTAAACGAATCAAGCCAATTGGACTGCTTTCAATATGAGTATCAATTTTTCCTGCATATTCATCTAAAAGAACTAATTTAGCATTATCAAATGTTATATAAAAAGATACTTTTAACGGGTTTATAATAATTTCCAATACCTTACCATGCAGTTGCCTTATTTTATCAGACCT
>MHBB01000047.1:0-40555 GCA_001803185.1 Legionellales bacterium RIFCSPHIGHO2_12_FULL_35_11 | reverse complement strand
ATCTAGCGACAACCCATGATTAAGTGCTTGTTGCAAAGCTTTTAGTGAATATTTTTTTATCATTTAAATCTCAGTATTTATAAGCTGTATGTAAGGCAACAATTCCACCACTGATATTTTGATAATTACAATCTTCAAAACCAGCTTCTTCTATCATTTTTTTTAATTCTTCTTGAGGCGGATGCATTCTTATTGATTCAGCTAAATATTTATAACTATCTTCATCTTTTGCGATAAAACCACCAATTTTAGGTAAAATATTAAAAGAATACCAATCATAAATTGGTTTTAATCCAGGAAAAACTGGCTTTGAAAATTCTAAAATCATTAAATTTCCACCTGGTTTTAATACTTTAAACATTGATTTTAGAGCATTTTCTTTATTTGTAACATTTCTAAGTCCAAATGCCATAGTTATACAATTAAATAAATTATTTGCAAATGGTAAATGTTCGGCATTAGTTTGAATAAATGTAATATTATTATAAAAACCTTTATCTATTAATCTATTTCTACCAACACTCAGCATACTTGAATTAATATCAGCTAAAACTACATGCCCATTTTTACCAATTTTTTTACAAATTAGTTTAGTTAAATCACCACTGCCTCCAGCTAAATCTAATACACTATCACCACTTTTAATTTGACTTAGTTCTATTGTAAAAAATTTCCACAATCTATGAATACCTAATGACATTACATCGTTCATAACATCATATTTTTGGGCAACAGAATGAAATACATTACCAACAAGCTTTTCCTTTTCATTACTTGGTACTGATTGAAAACCAAAATCTGTATTTTTCTTTTGTTTATTCATAGTTAGACCTAATTTTTATAAATATAAGTTCTAACTATTAAAGTTCATTTTCATTGTATTTAATAAATTAGATCATTAATTCGTAGGTAATTTTAAATTAAATTATTAAATTATGCAAAATATGATCTAAATAGGGTCTATTCATAATTGATAGTGCAGCCAATTGTCAATATATCCCGGTTTTTTTTAAATATTCAACCAATTTATAATAATAAAGTTATTTAAAATACTTTTTATTATTATAAGGATTAAAATATCTGTATATAACTTATTAATTTATTTTAAATACAAGTAATTACGAAATTTATTTCTTGTTCCAAAGGCATGTATATTTTATGTATTAGATCTGTATAAATTATTATTAATTAAAAATTTTAATTTTATTAACATATTAAATTATTCTTTATCCAAATCTTATTAACAACAAATCTGTTTAATGAGACGGCCCTGTCCTAAAATTAAATCGATGGTTAAAGTAGATGAATTTATTTTTATTGGGCATTATCCTGACGAATATGTGGCAACCAGATAGGCGGGAATTTTTATAGTCCATATTATAATAATAAATTAAAATATATATTTACTTTTATTATAAGCAATAAATTTTCTGTGTATAACAATATATTCTAATTATTTTTCAATCAGTTATTCAAAACCAAACCCTGTGGCAAAGATCGGTATTAAAAATGTATTGATCCTTAGTAACTCAATTACACTATTGTAGTGTGACTTTATAAACAGGATAATGCGATAAAAATATTATAGTTATCACCACCAATTTATTAGGATATTGGAGTTTTTATGCTGCTTGATGTAATTAAAGAAAAAATAAATGACAGAGGTGATTTGCCATTTATTGATTTTATGCAAATAGCTCTTTATCACCCAGATGGAGGTTATTATACTTCTTCTTTACCTAAGCTTGGAAAACACGGTGATTTTGTTACCGCTCCGGAAATTAGTTATTTATTTGGATTTAGTGTTGCTAATGAGATTAAAAATATTATTATTAATCTAGATAACCCTGTGATTTTTGAATTCGGAGCGGGTACTGGTAAATTATGTGTAGATATCTTAACTCAATTAGAAAAATTAAACTCTCTACCTGAGGAATATCGAATATTGGAAGTCAGTGGGCATCTACGAGCAGTCCAAGAAAATTTAATAAAAGAAAAAATACCTCATTTAGCAAATTTAATAAAATGGGAAACCTATTGGCCAGAAGCTCCATTTACTGGAGTGATTATTGCGAATGAAGTTTTGGATGCAATGCCTGTTAATAGATTTTTTAAATTATCGAAAGCGCTCCAAGAGTCATATATTACATTAAATGAAAATAATGATTTAATTGAAGTATTTAAAGATAGCAATAATGTTAAATTAATTCAGCATGTAAACAGATTTTTAGATAATGAATTAGAAAATTACAAATCAGAGGTTAATTTATTCATCGATGATTGGATAGCTAAATGTAATGAAATTCTTGCTGAAGGGATAATGTTACTTTTTGATTATGGTTTTGCGAATCATGAATTTTATCATCCTGATAGAAAAGAAGGTACTTTGATGTGTCATTTTCAACATAAATCACATCCTAATCCATTAGTTAACGTTGGGCAGCAAGATATTACCGCTCATGTTAATTTTACTCATGTTGCAAATGCTGCTTTTAATGTTGGGTTTAGAGTAGCTGGTTTTACTAATCAAGCTTCTTTTTTAATTAATAACAATATTCTTGATATATTATTAGAGAATAAAGATGAAACTATAAATTCGAAACAATCCTTGAAAAAATTATTACAAGCAAATGAAATGGGGGAGTTATTTAAAGTTATTGCTTTAACTAAAAACTTCGACTTAGAATTAAATGGATTTAAATTAAACGACAAACGAGCGAGTCTCTAATGGCAAATTATACTACTACGGTCGAGCTACAAAAAGAATCCATGAAATTTTCAGCAGGCCACACGACAATTTTTTCAAAAACAGAAAGAGAACCTTTACATGGTCATATGTATGGAGTTTATCTTGCATTAAGCACTACAATTGCGGAAAATGGGATGACATTTGATTATAGATATTATAAAGAAAAAATCCATGTTTTATGTCGCCATTTAAACCAAACATTTTTAATGCCAAAAAATTCGCCTTTTTTAGAGTATGCAGAAGATGAAGAGTATTATTATTTTATCTTTAATAAGAAAAAAATACCTTTTTTAAAAGAAGATGTAACAATTTTACCAGTTACTAATATAACAGTTGAAGAGCTATCTAAGTGGTTTATTAATGAGTTAATCGCAGATAAATTAGAATTAGAAAAACATCGAATTGAGAAAATTGTTGTTAAAGTTTTTTCATCACCAGGACAATCAGCAAGTCATACTTGGATTCGTTAAGTGTTAGTTTTTAAGGTAGCTGTGTTTAATACAGTTCATGATTTTTTTGATTATTTAGGGGGAGAGTTTACTCCTAAAATAGGCAGTAGGGTTTTAGTCGAGTTTCGTTCAAAAATAAGAATAGGTATTGTTGTAGGTGAAGACTTTCCAGATAAACCAAATAGAAAATTAAAAAAAATAGTAAATATTCTAGATGATAAGCCAATAATTTCAGAAGATATATTGATTCTAGCAAAATGGGTGAGTAAATATTATCAAGCCCCTTTACCTGCCGTATTTTCTCTTGTGTTACCCAAAAAATATCGTTTGGGTGAAAAAGTATCTTTACCAGAAGTATATTTTTATAATTTATCCATTTCTTGTGAACAGGCATTAAAAACGGTTTCTAACAGAGCAAAAAAGTTGCGTGATCTAATTCAAATTCTTGCTGATCACAATAAACCAATGATAAAGCAAGATTTATTTACAAAAGGATTTAATTCAAAACAATTGGAAAGATTAGTTGCAAAAAATTTAATTAAAGAGAGTATCGAGATATTCAAACCATCAATAAATAAGAAAGAAATAGAGCCGCAAAATATCTTAAATGAAGAACAAGCAAATGCTGTGCGAATTATTACAAATAATTTAAATAAATATCATTGTTTCTTGCTGCAAGGAGTAACTGGTAGTGGAAAGACAGAAGTATATTTACAGGTGATTGCTAAGGTTTTGGCAGAAGGTAGGAAAGTTTTAATTTTAGTACCAGAAATAGGCTTAACCCCGCAATTATTAGCAAGATTTAATTCTAGGTTTTCACAAGAAATGCTTGTAATTCACTCAAATTTGAATGATTCGGAGCGGAAAAATTATTGGCAATTAGCATTTAGTAATCAAGTGCAAATTGTAATTGGTACTAGGTCAGCTGTTTTTATCCCTATGCCTAATTTGGGTTTGATTGTAATTGATGAAGAGCATGATTTGTCTTTGAAACAGATGGATGGCGTACGATATTTTGCAAAAGATACCGCATTGATGCGAGCTTTCAACGCTAACATTCCAATTATTCTTGGTTCAGCGACTCCTAGTTTGGAAAGTATTTATAATTGCAGGATTAATAAATATACTCTTTTGGAGTTAACTGAAAAGGCATTGAAAAGTCAGCCATTACACTACCAAATATTAGATATTCGAAATAAGATTTTACAAGATGGCTTGGCAAAAGAAACAATTACAATTATCTCAGAACACATAAATGCTGGAAATCAGGTGTTGGTTTTTATTAATCGCCGCGGATTTTCTCCAGTTTTACTTTGTAATGATTGTGATTTTGTAGCTGATTGCCAAAATTGCGAGACACATTTAACATTCCATAGATCGGAAAATTTATTAATTTGTCATCATTGTGGATTTAAAAGAGAAAAGTTATTAAATTGTCAAAAGTGCAATAGTAGTGATTTGTTACCCATAGGGATTGGTACGCAAAGAATATATGAGCGATTAGACCTATTATTTCCAACTACTGCTAAATTGCGTATTGATAGAGATGAAACATCTAAAAAAAATGCTATTGATAACTATTTGCATATGATTAACACTGGCCAGGTACAGTTAATTGTAGGTACACAGATGTTGGCAAAAGGACATCATTTTCCAAATCTTAGTTTAGTTGTAGTGCTTGATTCTGATAGTGGTTTTTATAATCAAGATTTCCGTGCACTAGAAAGATTAGGTCAATTATTAACCCAAGTAGCAGGAAGGGCTGGAAGAGCCGAAACTCCTGGGCAAGTATTGATTCAAACATCATACCCTCAAGATCCATTATTAAATATTTTAATTAAGGAAGGATATACATCTTTTGCTTCTCTTTTGCTAGAAGCGAGAGAAAAAGCAAACTTACCACCTTTTAGCTATTTAAGTATGTTAAGAGCAGAAGATAAAAAGATGTCCGATCTTTTGAATTTTATGCAAGCACTTAAGGGTAAGTTGAGTAATGAGGGATTAAGTGTTTTTGGCCCTGCTCCAGCACCTCTTGCTAAAAAAGCAGGAAAATATAGAATGCAACTTATGTTAAAGTCTAATTCAAGAAAAAAATTACATGCTTCGTTGTTCTCAATTAAAGAGTTTTTAAATGAAAATAAATTTCCTACAAGCATAAATTGGAATATCGATGTTGATCCTCAGGATTTAGCATAGAGAAGAATATTAACTGCTTTCCTGCACACAATAGGATTTTGTGTAAAAATATGTTAGAATGTATAATATTTGTTTTTTTGCGGTATTGTTATGGAAACAAAAAATGAATTTAAGGTTTATTTAAAAGATTCAAAAGATACGTTCATTGAAGTAAAAATAGAGCATAATAAAGACACGCATAGAATAGAAGATATTAAAGTCAAATTATCTGAAAAAAATAGAATATTAGCCTTAAAAAAATTAAATGATAGGCATATTAATTTTAAAAACACTTCTTATACTTACGCATTTCAGGGATTTTTAGCAAGCTATCAAGCTAAAACTCAACATGAACTTGCTACCTTAGAGTTAAATAAAAATAAAGAAAATCACCATACGCCTTGGCAAAATTTTATAAATTTAGAATATTTTCATAAACATACTGACATTGCAGATGAAATTATAGAAATGAAGGAAATGCAAAAATGGGCAAGTGAACTACAAGATTTAAGTACACACTTTAAATCTTTCGAATCACATATAAATAATGCTTATGGAAATCATGAAGACCGCCTACGCGAGATAGGCAATGATTTTCGTAAATATCAAAATGATATAAAAGAAGCGATTGATAAATTATGTGAAGACTTAAATAATAGTAGGTTTAGTAGGTTCAAAAAATCAGAGCTTATAAAATTAAAAGAAAAGCTTGAAAATAATTATGCCACGATGAATAAACAGCTAAAATCTTTGCTTAGCTCAAACAATTTAAAAAAATCAGATGTTGAATATCTGTTGAATATTGCTGATAGAGATATTTTTACACAATCTTTAGGTAGCTTTATGCGAGAGCAGATGTCTTTGATTTTAGACACAGGCATCAAAGTTGCTTATAAAATAAGTGATAATCGCTTACGGGATGTTATAAAGGTACCAACTTTAGTTGCATATTTATCTGATGCTAAACACCTTATGATGATAAAAGGTGAATCTTTGGTAGAGGGACCAAAAGAAGTTGATACCTATTCTCCGATTAGTAAATCTATGCTTGATGCAATTATTGGTCATAATGGCAATGCTGAAAATAGCGATGATAAAGCACGTTGGTTTTCTATAACACCATATCTGGAAGACTTTAATTCAGAAGAGGTTGACAATGTAATTTGTTTGCTAACCAATAAAACTCTTGCTGAAAATAATCGATATAATAGTTATTATTATCATTTTTTAGTTCAACCATTAAAATTTGTTGCGAGTATTGTTGAAATAGCTTTTTCAATAATACGAGCGCTTATAGTAATAAGTTTAGGAATAATATCAGCAATTTTTGCTTATTTTCCATTTATTGTTTCTCAAATAAATGCAATTCATGAGTTAGTTAATACCATTTTTTCTAGTAGTTTTTTTGCGCCATTTACCGGTATAAAAAAATCTTCTTTAGATAAGTATGAGAGAACTAGTAAAAATAATGTTTCAGACGATGACCATCAAAAATTATTAGCAAAATTTGATGGAGGTTTAGGGTTTTGTGCTAGATTATTCCTGGTATTAACTCCAGACTGGGTTTCTAAATTTATTCATGAGTTTTTTGCATCTATCCTTAAAAGTATTATTAAGTTTTTTCAGGATGTTAAATATTTATTGTTTTCTACTAAAGATACAAGTAGTGTTTATCAAAAAGTAAAATTTAGACGAGATATGATAGGTTATTTAAAGTCTGAATTAATTGAAGAAGAACGCCAAATCCTTAAAGAAAATTATGCGTCGGTAGAATATTGTTCTAGTAATGGCGTTCAGTCTCCGCTGGATGTATTTTATGATGTTGCTGTTGTATTATCAAATTCAGTAGTTAATCCAATGTTTCGTAAGTCGCCAGGAATAGCTACTTTTTATTTTGCGTTATCTTTTCTAACTTTTGGCACTTTTGTATTACCTGCTTCTGCTTTTTCATGGATGGGCCCAGTTCCTACTTGGTTACAGGGTGTGGCAAATCAAATAAGTATAAATTTTACAGGTAAGTCTGCATATCTTGGTGTGACAGAACAAATGATAGCCTGCTTTTTTGGTTGGAAGATTACATTTTTCTCTACAGAGTTTGTTGTTGAATTATTAGAAGGTGATTATGAGCTTATAAAACAAATATTTAAAGATCCAGAAGAAATTGTTTTAGGGTTGGCTGTATTAGTTGGTATGGGAATGGCTTTGCAATACGTCCCTATTTTACCTGCCACTATCAATATACCTGGATTACCTCCTGTGCCAAATATTTATGCTGAGTTAATAAATGTTTTTGCTGAAGAAGCAAAAACTTGTGCTGAAGGTACTATTGGTTTGACTAGTATTGAATATGGATTTTTAGGTTTGAAATTTGCAATGTTAATGCATTCAATGCTAACTGGTTCTAACAAATTAGGATGTAGTGACTCGCAAATAGAGATAGTTGCAGCTCTTGGAGAAAAGGATTTTATTAGGAATTTTGCTATATTTTGCAAGGAAAAAGCACCCCAAAAGCCGCAAGATTTATTAACACAATTTATTGACTCCGAAATTAAAGAAATCAATTTTAATTATAAACAAGAAGATATTGATGAGGTTAAGAGAAAGTTAACAACAGCTATCTTACCTAATGGCAGCCATGAAAAATGTAAAAATGTTGCTGAACTTATAAATAAAAAAGATGATAAAAAAATGGCTTTACTTGAAGCAATTGAAATGACAAAAGATAAAAATATAGATTTATTTTTTGCAAGAGGGGTATTTGGTTCGAATAATGAGGCGCATATTTATTATGATCATTTAAATAATCTATTTGATGACTATAATAATGATGTTCGAAACAAGGGAAAAGATAGTCAGCAAATAGAACAAATAGAAGCTTCTCTGATAGATAAACATCAATATTTAGATATTTTTTTTAATAAGTATTGTTATACAAGTAGTAATAATTTTGTTAGATCTTTGTTGTTTATGTTTTATCCAATTACTGTTTTAGTTCGCGCCATAAAATATAGCTGGGCGTATATTAATAGTAAGCATTCAATGCAACATCAAATTTATAAAAATTTTTGTAAGGATCTAGTGATTTTTTCAGAAGTTGTTACACCAATTGCCAGGATGGCTGCGGATTTTAGTATGTATATATCTGGTGTATTAAGAGGAGTAGTTTATTTAGTATTAACTCCTATTTTATTTTTTTTAGTTTTTCCGTTAAATCAGCTGGTGGCCAAAATTGATTCAAGATGTGCTTATGAGTCATTTAATGATTTATTTGCACAGATGGATACAATGATTTGTACTTATATTACACTACATAAATTACCAGAAAATTTACCTCTAGTTGGATTTTTTCATAAAGCTGCGAAAGTATCTCTTGTTAATTCTGCGCGTGTTGCTGGGGTAAATGTTGATTTAGCTGGGGCATCAGAAAAAATTTGTGAGTCTTTGAACCTGTATAAAAAATAATTATGTGGGTTATTTATAAAATTCATGTATAATATTGAATATTTTATACACATGGCTTGTGCAAAATAAGATAACGATTTGTTTTTTTCAGGCTCAGATTATTTTCTATACTTTAGTGAATTTTTATGAATATTGATTCTATATATGATGTTATTATTATTGGTGGTGGACACGCTGGTACCGAAGCAGCTTTGGCGGCAGCTAGGATGGGGTCCAATACATTATTGCTGACCCATAATTTAGATTTGCTTGGACAAATGTCTTGTAACCCAGCAATTGGTGGAATAGGAAAAGGACATTTAGTTAAAGAAATTGATGCTTTAGATGGCGCCATGGCTAGAGCGACTGATGAGGCAGGAATTCAGTTTCGTATTCTCAATGCTTCGAAAGGACCAGCAGTTAGAGCCACAAGGGCGCAAGCTGACAGAGTTTTATATAGAAAGGCGATTCGAAAACAATTACAAAATCAACCTAATCTAACTCTTTTTCAACAAGCGGTTGATGATTTAATTGTTGAAAATAATAGAGTTACAGGTGTTGTGACACAATTAGGCTTAGTGATAAAAGCTAAGTCTGTTGTTTTAACTGTTGGCACATTTTTAGGTGGTAAAATTCATGTCGGTTTGAACCAATCATCTGGCGGCAGAGCCGGAGACCCACCAGCAATAGCTTTGGCTAATAAACTTAGAGATTTAGCATTACCTGTTGGGCGCTTGAAAACAGGTACTCCACCGCGTATTTGTGGAAGAAGTATCGATTATAGCCAGATGATAGTTCAACCAGGTGATACACCGGTGCCGGTTTTTTCTTATCTTGGGGATGTATCTTTTCATCCACAACAAATTCCTTGTTATATTACGCATACAACCGAAAAAACCAAGGAAATTATTTTAGAAAATTTACATTTATCACCTATGTATGCTGGCAGTATTGAAGGAGTTGGTCCAAGATATTGCCCTTCTATTGAAGATAAAGTTGTTAGATTTGCTGATAAATTAACTCATCAAATATTTGTTGAGCCTGAAGGATTAACAACAAATGAAATTTATCCTAATGGAATTTCAACAGGATTGCCATTTGATGTACAGATTAAGTTTGTTAGAAGTTTGCGTGGGTTTGAAAATGCCGTTTTAACTAGAGCTGGTTATGCCATAGAGTATGATTATTTCGATCCGTGTGGACTTACGAAATTTTTACAAACGAAGCCAATTCCAAACTTATTTTTTGCTGGTCAAATTAATGGTACAACTGGTTATGAAGAGGCAGCAGCACAAGGAATAATAGCCGGGATAAACGCTGGATTATTAGTTCAAGATAAGCCATTATGGAGCCCTCGTCGTGATGAGGCGTATATTGGGGTGTTAATTGATGACTTAATAACTCGCGGAACTCAAGAACCGTATCGCATGTTTACCTCTAGAGCGGAATATCGCTTACTATTACGTGAAGATAACGCGGATCTTAGACTAACAGCCAAAGGTTATGAGTTAGGTGTAGTTAGTGAAGAGAGAATGCAGTCATTTACACAAAAGCAAAATCAAATAGAAAATCTAAATTTAATTTTGGCTAAGACCTGGATAAGAGTTAATCATAATCAAGAGCTGGCATCAGTCCTTGAAAAGCCGTTGTTACATGATTGTTTAGCAAAAGATTTATTAAAGCGCCCTGAAATTAAATATGAGCATATTAAGTCTCTTATTGATTTGGATTTACCAGATATTAATGAAGAAGTCGCTTTGCAATCAGAAATTCAAGCAAAATATTCTGGATATATTGAAAGACAAATTTTAGATATAGAGAGAATGCAAAAAAATGAAAACATCCAAATTCCAGATGAGTTTCAATATGATAGTATTTCAGGGTTATCATTAGAATCATTGCAGAAGCTAAAAAATATTAGACCAAAAACTATAGGCCAAGCAGGTAGAATTTCAGGGATTACCCCGGCTGCTTTATCTTTGCTTATGATTCATCTTAAAAAGCAGCGATTATTAGCATGAGTTTTGTTCAAGATAGTTTATTCAAATTGATAAATGTATCTAATGGTGAAATCAAGTTTGAAGATATTAATTCTCTGGTTAGCTCATTAGAAAGATATTTGGATTTATTAGAAAAATGGAATAAAACCTATAATTTAACAGCAATTCGTGATAGAGAAGAGATGGTATGTCGACATATATTGGATAGCCTTGCTATTTTACCATGGATAAAAGGCACAAGAATCATCGATGTTGGAACCGGTGCAGGATTACCTGGAATACCATTGTCTTTAGCTAATCCAAATTTGCAAGTTGTGCTTTTAGATAGTAATGGAAAAAAGACTAGATTTTTGCAGGAGGTAAAAAGGGTCTTACGTCTTAATAATGTTTTAATTATAAATAGTCGAGTAGAAGAGTATAAAAATAATTTTTCTTTTGATACAGTTGTTAGCCGCGCCTTTACTAATCTTAAAAATATGTTAGAAAAAACTGAGCACTTATTAGATAAAGATGGAATTTGGTTGGCAATGAAAGGAATTAAACCAGAGGAAGAGCTAACGCAAATTACCAATAATTATCAAATTATTAATTATAAAGTGGCGGATGATCTTGCAAACCGGTGTTGTATAGTTATAAGAAACTCATAATATTAGGGATAGTATGTCGATAAAGATGGGAACATCAGCAGAGCAAGCTGCTAAAGAATATCTACAAGAAAAAGGTTTAGTTTTAAAATTAAGTAATTTTAGATGTAAGTTGGGTGAAATAGACCTGATTATGCAGGAAGGAGTTTATTTAGTTTTTGTTGAGGTAAGATCTAGGAGTTCTGCGTCGTATGGCAATGCTCTTGAAAGTATTACTTATGCAAAGCAACAAAAAATAAAAAAAGCAGCTGCGTTTTATTTGTCATCAAACAAACTTCATGATAAATACCCTGCTCGCTTTGACGTAGTAAGTCTGCAGGGCAGTCCATGGAAAATTGAGTGGATAAAAGATGCCTTTCAATAGGAATATAAAATGACAAATTTTGATGAAAGAGTGCGGTACTTATTCGGCTTGGATATAGAGTTTAAGATATCCCAAGTTGATCTTATTTCTAGTTCTATAGCTAGAGCTAGTCAGCGTTTAGTTGATTGTCTTTTAAGTGATGGGCGAATACTGATTTGTGGAAGCGGAGGATCATCCGCGAATAGTTTACATTTTTCTCAAGCAATGTTGAATCATTTTGATGTAGAGCGGCCACCATTACCTGTCTTAAATTTAACAACCGATATTGCTAGTATTACCGCAATAACTAATGACGGTCATTTCGATCAAATATTTGCAAAACAAATTCAAGCTTTAGGGCAGTCTAAAGATGTATTAGTAGTACTTTCTACTACAGGAAAGTCAAATATTATTTTGGAAGCAATTACAGCTGCACATGATAATGATATGGATGTTATTGCGTTAAATGGGAGAGATGGTGGTCTAATTGCTAATCATTTAGGGCCAGAAGATATTGAAATTCGTATTCAGAGTGATAGTAAAGCTAGAATTTTAGAAATGCACTTATTTATTTTACATTGTTTTTGCGATTTAATAGACAGCTCTTTGTTTAGTCATGAATAGATTTTGTTGGAGAAATGGTATGAAGGCACGATTGATACTTTTATTATTAGGTAGTTTACTAACTAGTTGCGTTGCTTTAGTAGTGGTTGGCGCTGCTGGAGGTATGGTTGTTTATGATAATAGAAGTATCCCAATGATTGAAAAAGACGGTAGAATTTTTCATCTTATTCATACAAAAATTGTCCGTGATCAAGATTTTCAAACTTCACGCATTGTAGTTAGTAGTTTTAATCGAACGGTACTTTTAGCCGGGCAAGTTGAGAATTCATCTTTGAAAGCAATAGCTGAAAAAATAGCGCAACAAACACCAAATGTTCGCCGGGTTTATAACCAAATTGAGGTGGGGCAAAAAATTTCTATTGCTGAGCAAAGTAAAGATAGTTGGATTACTGGTGAAGTTAAAACAAAAATGTTAGCGGCAAAAGATCTAGAGTCAGGTTCTATTCGCGTTGTAACAGAAAAGGGAGTAGTATATTTACTAGGTATTGTAACCCAAGAACAGGCTAATTTAGCCGTGTCTGTTGCTAGACAAATAAAAGGCGTGCGTAAAGTTGTTAAAATTTTCCAATATATTCGTTAATAGCGGTAGAAATTTAATAATAGCTCTGGTCTGCATAACTATACTAAGTTCTTGCTGGACCAGTAGTGTTTTTACTGGTGCAAGCCTGATTTATGATAGACATAATATTTATCTTAAATTAAATAATTATCAATTAGCTGGTCAAATCAATCAGGCAATTTATAAAGATAAACTTTTCAAGTGTAAAACTTGCTCTATTGATGTCGCAGTTTTTAATCGGGATGTGCTTATGGTTGGCTCGGTACCATCTCATGAAATGCGTAAAGAGGCGGTTGAGAGAGTAGACGCCGTTCAAGGAAAAAGAAAGTTCTATAATCAACTGCGTGTTGCGGATGGGCGTGAAGATCCGATTCTTGACAGTTGGATTACTGGTAATATTCGCAGTAAAATTATAGGCGACTCTTCTATTGATCCGCGTGCATTTAAAATTGTAACCTCTAATCAAGTTGTTTATATCATGGGTGATGTTCGAAAAGAGCAGGCAAAGACAGTAATTTTATTTGCTAGAGAAACAAAAGATGTAAGACGAGTTGTAAAGTTACTTAGATATTACAAATATACAGCTAAGTTGTAAGGGAAGTTTCTAAGCAGGCACAGTGCCACTTTAGGGATAGATTCCCGCCTTCCCGGGACGACAGTCATTGAAAAACGTATTTAGAAGACGCGGCACTAGTAATAATCGATTAATTACATTATTTACCCAAAACCCTGTTGGGTCTAGTAATAAAAAAGCCCGGGTCTATTTTGGCCTCGGGCTCTAGTAATGCTTCCCAATCAGGAAGTGGCAAAACCTGAATGGATAACTACACTTTAGCAGTGGTTTTCATCTATAGCTACCTTTTTAAAAACTATTTTTACTGAAACAATATTTTTTGCGTCAAAGTTTAACATTGAGACAATTGTTTTAGCTATTTTATTTTATTTTTTGATGTGCATGAAGTAGAAAAATTCCATCAGATTAAAGTTCATGATATCATAGCGGCTCAGATTGTATTTGTATTATTCTAGAAAAAGCAGTCATTCTCGCTACGAGCTCAACTGCTTTTTCTGGGATTATTTCCGGAAAAGTAGAATGTATCAATTAATTTTAGTATTTCATGTTTTAATTGCCGTAAGTATAATTGGCCTAGTCCTATTGCAACATGGTAAAGGAGCTGATATTGGAGCTGGCTTTGGATCTGGCGCATCTAATACAGTTTTTGGTAGTCAGGGTACAGGTAGTTTTTTATTTAAGTTAACAGGAGGTCTAGTAATGGCTTTTTTTATTACTAGTGTTTCATTGTCTTCTATTGTTGCAAATCAATATAAAAAAGCAACCACACAAGTAATAGAGCAACCAATTCCAAATCCTACGCAAAATAAAATCCCAATTCCTGAGAAATAAAATTATTGCCGAAGTGGTGAAATTGGTAGACACGCCGTCTTGAGGGGGCGGTGGCGTAAGCTGTGCCGGTTCGAGTCCGGCCTTCGGCACCAATTGTAAATTGCGTTTCGATTTTATTTTTTGCATAATATGTCCTTCGATAAATAAAAAATAAGAGAGAATTAGATGAGTTTGTTGAATGTAGAAACAGGTGATAAGACCCCTCAAGAAGTAAATATAATTATAGAAATTCCTAAAAGCTCCCATCCAGTAAAATATGAAGTAGATAAAAAGTCAGGCGCATTATTTGTCGATAGATTTTTATCAACGTCAATGTTATACCCAGCAAATTATGGTTATATTCCAAATACTTTATCTGAAGACGGTGATCCTGTCGATGCCCTAGTGTTTACGCCACATCCAGTTACTTATGGTGCGGTTATTACATGCAGAGTATTAGGTATGTTGAAAATGACGGATGAGTCTGGAGTAGATGCGAAATTAGTGGCTGTGCCAATTCCTAAGCTTTGTGGGATGTACAATAATATACAAACTTATAAAGATTTGCCAGATTCTGTATTAAAGTCTATAGAGCATTTTTTTAATCATTATAAAGATTTGGAAGAAGGTAAGTGGGTAAAAGTTGATGGTTGGGAAGGAGTGGGGTCTGCTCATCAAGAAATTATAGATAGCATAGCACGATACCAAGAGTAATAGACAGTATTCGCAATAAACAGAGCACGGCCCCTGGGTTTTTAGTTTATTGCGGCTTCCCGTAGTCCTCTAGATTTAAGTAAAATTTTAGGGCCAAAAATATTTATGCTTAAACCTAAAATTATTAAAAATGTCGCGATAATTTTCCAATTACTAAAAGACTCATGAAAAACTAGCATTGAACTTGTATATCCAAATATAGGTATTAACAAGGTAAAAGGAATAACTGAAGAAATAGGATAAGTTTTTAGTAAGATACTCCAGAGCACATATCCAACGCCTGTAGATATATAAGTAGCATAAGCAATTGAACCTATCCCTATCCATGAGATATGTTGAATGCTAGTTAAAATAAGGCTTGGTCCTTCAATTAGATAAGAGAGAAAAAAAGTTATAGGCATAGATATTAGACATCCCCAAGCAACTAGGCTAAGAGTATTTTCAGCGTTAATTTTTTTTGCAAATAAATTTCCAAAAGACCAAGATAATGCAGAGAAAAAAACAAGAATAAAACCTAGTATGGTCGATGATTGATTAATATCAATCATCGCAAAAGCGATTCCAGTAAATGCTATAATTGCACCGGTAATCTGAATTTTTGTTGGAATTTCTTGAAAAAATATAGCAGCTAAAAATATATTAAAAAATATTTGAATTTGAAAAACCAAAGACGAAAGACCGGCTGGCATACCAAGATGTAGCCCAAAAAATAGAAGAGAAAATTGAATGGCAAAAGTAAAAAGACTGTAATATATGAGTAACTTTAAGTTTCCAGAAGGTCTTTGTATAAAAAACACAGCAGGAATGCTAGCAAATAAAAATCGGAGTGCGCAAAGTAATAGAGGTGGCAACTCTGTTAAGCCAAATTTAACAAAAATGAAGTTTATACCCCAGGATGCAGCAACAATTATTGCTATAAAAATGTGAAGTGGACGCATAAAAATACCTCAATGAAAACTAGTCCGAATTAAAATGTTTTACTGAATATAGCGCTAAGTCTACTATTTTTTTTGATTGCTCGTAATTTGCTTCTATTTGACTGACATTATACGTAAGCTCCATTAAAAAAGTAGGCAGAGATTCCTGATTTTGTATTGGATTAGTATATAAGTTGTTAGCATGGGTAAAAATATAATGTAACAAATTTTTGTTAATTGTTATTTTATTTTCAGCATCTTGTTGTTTAGTGTGACAATCACCAAATAACAACCACCCAGGCGAAACATTCAGTTTCCGAGCTATTTCAGCTAATTTATTCGGTTCAGGAATTGCTTGCCCACGTAAATATTTACGACAAATTTGTGCGGAGTAACCAACCATTTGGGAGAATTTAGATATATTCACTCCTGATGGTGAACGGTTAGAATCATAATTAGCATTAATTAGAGATATTTTAAGACGGCTTGCAAATTCTTCTATTAAATTATTTTTTTTCATTTGCTAACTATGATTATTATGATTGGTTATTTAAATTGTAGCAAACACACAATCTCCTAGCAAGGAAACAATAGACATCTTACAAGAACAATAACTATTATCCTAGAAAAAGCAGTTGAGCTCTACTACGAATGCCTACTGCTTTTTCTATGATTATTACTGGTATAATTGTTGAAACTTGTTGTTACCAAAAATTAAAATATGGAAACCAATGATTTTATATGGAAATAATTGATTGACAATGCATGGTTTTATTGTTTACAATCGCCAGGAAAGTGAAATTTTGGTATATATATTTAAATTTTATTTTCAACTTGGTCCAATCTATGGAGTGATTAAGCAACAGACGGAACACATGCTTAGTCAAGAGCAGGAACAGTGGTAAAACATAGCACTGCTAACCTCGCGTAACTTGGCTGGAATTGCAGTTGCGGTGCCAGCCTATCTTGTTAATGTATTCTTCGATATATTGTTGAGTTGTTCTTTTGATTTATTTTTTGGCTTTGGCTCTGGCTCTGGCTCTGGTTTAGGTTTTGGTGTAGGGGTTGGCAATGGTTTTAAGTCATGGTGAGCCCCAGATACTGCAGCGCGACCTTGCGTGTTTATTTGCCCCACTCCTTTTGTAAGGCGGTTTAGCTCTATCATTGTATCGACGGCAGATAAATTTTGACTGTTATATTTAATTTTTATTAGTGATTCTACATATGAGTTAATAATAAAATTATAAAATTCAAGTGGTGTATCAACTGGCCCTGTGTTTTGCATGTGATACCTAGATTTAAATACACTATCAATAGCGCCTATAACGCTTTTTGCTTCCTCAAGTGGGCTTTGGTAACGACGGTTCAATGCTTTATTTACTAAATTTTTCAGCTCTATTTTATTGTCTTTTGTTAATGGTTTAAATTTAGTGAATCCAAAGTCAGATGAGGTTTGTACTTCTTTTGGAGCTTTATGCTTGTCTCTAACAGCATGCCATTTGCTTTTTTTCTTATTGGAGTTGTCTTTACTATTATTTTCTAGTTGAATATCATAAGGTCTTTTTTTATTACCAGGCATGATTATCACCAACCTATACAAGTTGATTAATTATAGATCCAAGAAAAATTAATGTCAAAGAAGCCAAAAATTTTAGTGCCAGTTTACACTTATCCTGATTTTATCCTGCAATCTAAGGGCTGTCATAGCTCCTCCCCACACAAATCCAGTATCTATAGCATGAATAGTTGAAGAAGGGTTTTTACCCTCAAGAGCAGCCCAGTGTCCAAAAATTATTTCTGCATTTATTGGAATTCTATTTTTAACGGAAAACCACGGTGCTATTCCAAGTGGTACATTTTCAATGCCACCTTTATGATTTAGAATGAGATGGCCATCATTGGCATCACAAAAACGCATTCTAGTAAAATAATTGCAAATTAGTCGAAGTCTATCTAGTTCATTTAACGATTCAGACCATTTGCTTGGAGTATCCCCCATCATATTATCAAGGAAATCAAGAAAATTATTTCCTGCAAGGAAACTTTCTAATTCCTTGGCATAAAGTTTAGCTTGCTCAAGACTCCAAATGGGTGGAATACCTGCATGTGAGATTGCTATATTAAAATTTGGGCAATGGTATAAAATATTTTGTTGCCTAAGCCAATGACCGATGTCTTCGGCGTCTGTAGCTTTTAAAATATTTTTTAAGGTGTCTTTTTTGGCCAGCGATTTTTTTTTAGAAAAAATCATACTTACTAAATATAGGTCATGATTACCTAAAGTAATGATTGGTTTAATTGGTAAGTTCTTTATAAATCTTAAGACTTCTAATGAATGCGGACCGCGGTTAACTAGATCTCCAACTAACCAAAGTTTGTCTAGCTTTTCGTCATAATCAATTTTATCTAGTAGTCGTCGCAAACCATCAAAACATCCTTGTATGTCACCGATTGCATAATCATACCTTGTGTGTTGATTGATGTTGCAGATTTGTGACATTTTGTTCTCCTGAAACCCATTTTCCAGCGGTAGAAAGTTTTTCTATAGATGAACTTAAATTAATTTTATTATTTTGATTATAGTTATGTATATTATGAACTAAATTTAAAGAAGATACAGATGCTATTTTTTTCGTATGCGCATCATATATTTTAACATTATCAGGTAAAATTGCTTTATTTAGCTCTATTTTTGTCTGATTATTTTTATTATTTTGTGAAATAGTTTCCTTAGCTGCATCCGTTAATAAATGCATATTCCATGCTAAAAATGACTTTTGAATCGCGACTCTATTTTTTAGTTTTTTATGTTCTTGCATAAAAACATCTAATACTTCTGGATGTAAAATTACACTAGCTTCTTTGACTTCAATCATAAAAGGAGGTTGATTAAGAATAATTTTCCCAGTTTTTAAGCTTTCATTAAGCCAAGCTAAAAACTCAGCGCCAATAAGAAGTTCTTTTTCAGGGGAGTTTTCTTGTTTATTATCTATAAAAGTACCTAGTCTATTTCCTCTACCTTCTTGTAAACCAAATTTTTCAATAAAACTATTTAGATATCTTTGCATGGCTATGGCGTTAGCTCTATCAAGAATAGCCGCTAATGGACCAGCTGAATCTTTATCTTCTCTTAATAATGCAAGCCATGTAGCAAATACTTCTGATGCAGATAAAATTTTTTCAAATCCTGATTTTGGCATAATTCGTCTAGCAATTAGTGGGGTGATGCTATTTCGTAGGTCATAATCATCGCCTCTTAATAGGTCATAGTCATAATAATCACTAATGCTAACAAAGCTTTCCAAGAGAGGTTGCCAGCATTTAATATATTGGCCATTTTTATCAAAAAGATTAATTTTATAGTCTGTGTAAAGTTTACCAAGGCCTTGTAACAAGGCCGCAGAAAACATGGCATATAGCCATAATTTTTGTTCTTCACTTGGAGGTTTATTATCTTCGATAACCAATATATTTCGCATAAGACCAAGAGCAGCTTCCGCACGATTTATCGCTAAGTCAACTAAGCCACCTAAATTTGCATAGTACATGGATGATTCAGGTAATTTTTGGCAATACTTAAATGTTTTTAAAATTAAAGGGATAACGTGCAGTTCAAATTCGGTATTATTAAAACCAATAGAACTTTTAATATTAGAAATTAATTTTTTATATTTATTATCTTGAATTGCAATATTAGGATCTTCGGTCGCAATTAAGTCTTTTATAGGTTTTAGATTAGAAGGGATTTTTTGGGATCTATCTTTACTGAACAATATGGCTCTCCATTTCCTCAATATAATAGGGGAAAGTATACTCTATTTGGAAATAAATTTCTCTATTTTCAGGTAATCATTGATAGAAATTTGTTCTGGTCTAGTTGTTGGATCAATATTTAAAGTTTGGAGATCAGCCGCGCTAATTATAGATTTCAAATTATTTGCTATTGTTTTACGACGCATCGCGAAAGCTTGCCGGATAAGATTTTCTAAGTTAGAAAAACTATTTTTATTAATTAGAGGTATTTTATGTGGAGTTAGTCTTATCACCGTTGATTGGACTTTTGGAGCTGGATAAAAAGCATGTGGCTCAACATCAATAATATTTTCAACATCATAAAAGCATTGAATCATAACGGTTAGCCTACCGTAAGTTTTACATCCAGGAGATGCAGCAATTCTGTCCGCCACCTCTTTTTGGATCATAAAATGCATATCTTTAATTTTATCAGTAAATCCTAGTAATTTTATAAGTAGAGGTGTAGATATGTTGTAAGGTAAATTACCTATGACTCGCAAGTTTTCCCCTAGATTCGAAAAATCAACCTGTAATACGTCTTGATTTATAATTATTAAATTATTAAATTCAGAATTTTCTTTTAATAAAGCAACAAGGTCATTATCAATTTCAATAACTTTTAGTGATTCTAAAATTTTTAATATCGGTTTAGTTATGGCACCTAGCCCTGGCCCTATTTCAACTACGTTATCAGTTTTTTTTAAAGCCATGGCTTTTACAATAGTATTAATAACCCTTTCATCTTGTAAAAAATTTTGACCAAAGCGTTTTCTAGGACGGTGTGACATTAAAATACCTGTAATTAATTAGTTTAACCTAGAAAAAGCATTCTCGCTACGAGCTCAACTGTTTTTTCTAGGTTAAACAATGTTGAAATTTTGGTTTTTTTTGCAAATTTTGAGATTTTTCTGCCCATTCGGTTGTCATATATTCGTCATTGCGAGGTACGAAGCAACCCAGGGTTCTTAGCGCTGTTCCCTGGGTTGCTTCGTACCTCGCAATGACGAAATTATCATGATCTGTGGCAACCGAATAGGCAGGAAAGATTTAATCTCTCTTGGTTCCAGTACTTTTTCACTTAAGAATAGGGCAAAAAACATTAAGAAAAAATAACCAGATCCGGAATAAAATAATAGGGAGTCAGTAAAATTTCCAGCTATTAAAACTAAAAATAAAGATATTGCAACAGGAGCCATATTGCCTAAACGCCAAAACCTAAATAATAGTTCAAAATAAAATATTCCAAATAGTAATATTCCAATGCCACCTAATTCTGCAGCCACAAACCAGTATTGGCTATGTGGCTCTAGTAGCTTTCCTGAGTGCGTTGGATCTGATGTCCAAGCAGGTACAGGATTTTCATTTTTGAATAAGTATGTAAAGCTTCCAGTGCCATTGCCAATAATTGGATGTCTTTGCATGAGATTTTCGGCGAACTGATGAAATTGAATACGATAACCGATAGGACTATTTTTATCTTTATTATAGTTAGCTATTTCTTGATATACTAATCCTACTCTGGAAGCTAGTGTAGCACTAAAAAATAAGCTAGCACCAAAGATAAGGCAAAGTGACATTAAACCAAGAATTGCATCACGAAACTTCAATTTTTGTACTACCAAGAGTGACATTAAGAGAAAATATATAGCATACCCAGTTCTACTTTGATTTATAAATAGAATTTGATAGCTAAATAACGCAGTTAGGACTAAAAAATAGAGGCGTTGATAATTTTTAGCCTGCAAAAACATAATTCCAGATAAATATGTAGCAAAAGCCATCATTATTCCGGTCATTATATGATTTCTAAATACGCTATCCGCAGTAATTTTTCCAACCTGCCATTTTCCAGTTAAATGCATATATATTGATAATAAACATGTTAAAAACATGGCAACTAAAAACGCATTAACCGCCGAAGATCTAGTTTTTAGATTATAAAGTCCTGCCACTAAAATTGGCAGGTAAAGTAGTTTGCTCCATTTTTCTAGTACTAATAGTTTTTCTGGCATAGATGCAGGGCTCCAGAAGGCAGCTAATCCAGCGAATAAAACTAACAATACAATGCTTATAAAATATTTTTGTCGGACTAATGAGTTTAGGATGTCTCTTGTTACAGGATTAAGGATAATAATTATCACTGATGATATAAGAAAAATACTTTTTGCTGAAGAGCTAATCGGGGTTGCAAAAAACAAGCCGACTAGGCAAAAATGCAATGCATTGTCAAAAGATATTTTTTGAAAATTAAACATATTAGTTATAGTCCTGTATAAATATCCCCGCCTATCCAGTTGCCACATATTATGATAATTTCGTCATTGCGAGGTACGAAGCAACCCAAGGGAACAGAGCTACGAACCATGGTTTGCTTCGTACCTCTTAACTAACTTCACAATTTGTACGTAAATTAATCAGTTATTCGTCTTTGCGAACCGTAGGTGAAGCAATCCAGCGGCCTTAAAGTCACTAGATTGCTTCACCTACGGTTCGCAAAGACGAGTGCAAGTTAGTTCGGAACGTTTTTCAGGCCCTGTATAAAGGCTCGCAATGACGGCATGTATTCCTTTATGTTTACATTGTAAACTATTCATGCGTAGGCCCACTGCCATTAAGTTAAAAAAAACACTGTCATTCCCGCGAAGGCGTATCTATTTTCTAAGCAGGCACAGTGCCACTTTAGGGATAGATTCCCGCCTCGCGGGAATGACAAAATCCTTAACTTAATGGCAGTGCGTATAGGCCATGCTTGCATTATTATTATCTGTAGTTTCTTTATTTTGTAATTCAGAATATCCTCCTTTTTTGTTAGGACCATTCTGCATACCAAATTTGTCATTTATAAAATTATTAATATAACTTTGATTTTTCACAATTATGTAAGTTAATAATACAGCAAGGGCGGCAGGCCAATTAATGGTAAATAATCCTACTATTAACATTGGCATTATTATATGCTCTGCGATAGATTTATAAAATTCTGTTAGTTTTTGGTTTTCTGCTTTTTGACGTATGCCTACACAACTTTTATCGCTCTTTTCTTGTTCAAGAATTTTGGCAGTTCGTGCTGATACGAAGGCTGCAAAATTATTTCCAGATAATATCATGGAAACAGCAATAACACAGGCGAAAAAGCCTATTGCTGCAGTAATAGGTGATGCAACAGACAACACTAATGCTAAACTTGCGATAAATAATAAAGTTGCTGCAATAAATAAGCATAGTTTTGCTGTATCAGCAGCTTTATGGCATAAGTTTTTTTCTGCCAGAGGTTCATACATTTCCAAAAATGCAGTTCTCATCTGCTCTTCATTTATTTTAGATAGCTCATTTTTTTCATTTTCAGAAAGATAAGATTTGGCTTGAGTTATTTCTCTTTCTAGATCTTCTAAGGAAACTTTTTGGATTTCCTCTCTGGTTTGTTTGGCAAGCCACTGCTGATTCTTATCTAAGAACCCAAGCTCAATTTTTAGAATAACAAGTAAGAATAGAACATCAAAAAATAAGACGCCTGTTAATATCCAATCTGCAATCCCAGGAGCTATACTAAATAGGTATGGAAAGTTGGTAATAAGGTTAAACGTTGCCCACCATAATGCATTGATTATTCTGGTATATCTTTTCCAAAATTCAAGCGTTGCTCTATTTTCATATGTTTTTTCTGTTTCCGTTGGAAGGAATTTATGTCTAAATATTTCAATCCCATCAACTAAAAGTTGCGCCGCAAATAACAGAACGCTCATTAAATTAAAAGTTAAAGTAGGTATTTCTAGAATAGCTATGTTCACATAGCGATATAGGGTAGAAACTACTTGTGCTAAGTAGCTAAGCAATGCCCTTAAAGTATTTCTTGAAAAAACGTAGCTTAAGCGAAATAAATTATATCTTCCGCTTCCATTTAAAAACTCATTTGCTGCCGTATTACACTTTTCTTCAACTGTGGTTGGCTCAGTCGACGCTAATACTTGTTCCTTTTGTGGATTAATTTCGCGTAGTCTTTTCTGATACTCCCATTTATCAGCAAGATTAGCGCCTTCAGCATTAAAAAGTAAGAATTCGGTTCTTTTTGCGTATTGGCTTTTTATTAGTGCTTTAACTAAAGGAGATTTTCTTTCAAATAAAGGATCTTTCCTAATTTCATCTAGTAGGTCATATTCAAGTTTGGCATGAAAGTAGTTGTCCGCTGTATAGTTATATTGCTTTTGCAGCGCTTCTTCGGTCGAATTGGTTTTATCTAACGCAACAAAATTTTTGTAAAATAACACATCAGCTTCAGACGTCATACATCACCTATCGAAAAATTAAACAATTAGTTAAAAATAACAACTTACCATTGTTTTTTCATATTGGCAATAGGGATTTTGAAATAATTATTTTCCAATACAGAAATTTGCGAAAATTACACCAAGTAAGTCATCTGAACTAAACTCCCCAGTTATTTCACCTAATACTTGATGAGCTAGTCTTAAGTCTTCAGCTAATAGCTCTCCAGCACGGTGTTCAGTTAATTGCAGCTCACCATTAATTAGTAATTGTAAAGCTGCATCTAATGCTTGAATATGTCTTCTTCTTGCTAAAAATTGTCCCTCTGCAGGAGAGTAACCAACTACTTCTTTGATTTTATTTGATAGTAACTCAATCCCGTTGCCTAATTTAGCTGAAATAAAAATCACATTTTCTTTGTTAATTGTGCTGTCAAAACTAATTGCATCTAAGTTATTAATTTTGTCAATTTTATTGAAAACATGAATTATAGGGGTATTTTTAGGTAGCTTTTCAGAAAGGTCTTTACTTAGTTTTGCGATATGCGTTAGATCAGTTATATCTGTTAGTAGCAAAACACAATCAGCTTTACTGACTTCATCTAATGCTCGTTTAATTCCTTCTTGCTCAATGATATTTTGAGTGTCTCTTAACCCAGCTGTATCAATGATATTGATAGGAATATCGTCTAGTAAAATATGCTGACGCATAACATCGCGGGTCGTCCCAGCTATATCCGTTACAATTGCTACTTCTTGGCCTGCGAGTAGATTAATTAAGGTTGATTTACCAGCATTTGGTGCTCCAGCAATCACAACAGAAAGACCTTCACGTAAAATAGCTCCTGAATGAGCAGTATCCTTGGTAGTGCTGATTTTTAAAATAATTTTTTGTAGCATTTTTAGAACTTTACCATCACCTAAAAAATCAATTTCTTCCTCAGGAAAGTCTATAGCTGCTTCAACGTATAATCTTAAGTGAACAATTTTATCAGAAATCTCTATAATTTTTTTTGAGAAGTCTCCTTGGAGAGATCTAAGCGCTAATGTTGCGGCTTTTGTTGAGCTTGCATCAATTAAATCAGCAATTGCTTCGGCTTGAGTTAAATCAATTTTGTCATTTAAAAATGCACGCTCACTAAACTCGCCTGGTTTAGCAATTCTTGCACCATACGTAATACATTCTTTTACTATATTATCTAAAACTATAGGGGATCCATGTGCATGGAGCTCGATTATGTCTTCGCCAGTAAATGAATGCGGGGCTTTAAAAGATAAAATTAGACCTTTATCTAGGAGTTCATCATTTTGGGTATAGAATGGCAGGTAATAAGCTTGTCTTGCAATAATTTCATTTTTTTTGGTAATTTTTAAAGCGATAGCATATGCTAATTTACCAGATATTCTTACAATGCCTACGCCACCTCGACCAGGTGGCGTAGCTATTGCAACAATAGTATCCATTTATTTGGCAGACGCTAATTTTTTAGGAGTAGCTGCTTCACCATACTTACGTGTAATATACCATTGTTGTAAGATGGATAAGCTATTATTAACTGTCCAATATAAAACTAAGCCAGCAGGGAAGTTTAAGAATAATATAGTAAATACCACTGGTAGCAGCATCATTACTCTAGCTTGAATAGGATCAGGTGGTGCAGGGTTTAGTTTTTGTTGAATAAACATAGTTAAACCCATGATTATTGGTAATACGTGGTATTGATCTGGAGATGCCAAATCATTAATCCAAAAAATAAAACCAGCTTGCCGTAGTTCGACACTTTCAACCAATACCCAATATAAAGCTATAAATACTGGAATTTGAATTAAAATTGGTAAACATCCTCCAAGAGGATTAACCTTTTCTTGACGATACAGCTCCATAGTTGCTTGGCTCATTTTGGCTTTATCATCACCATATCTATCTTTTAAGGCCTGTAATTTTGGCTGTAACTTACGCATCCCAGCCATAGATTTGTAGCTTTTAGCTGATAATCTATAAAATGCTAGTTTAATCATGACTGTTACTAAAACAATAGCCCATCCCCAGTTGCCTACTACACTGTAGATTGACTTCATTACAGAAAATAGAATTTGAGAAATGAACCATAGCCAACCATAATCAACCGTTAAATCAAGCCCTGGAGATATTCCTTTTAAAATATCAGTAATTTCAGGGCCAAGATATAATTTTGCGCTGATATTTGCTGATTTTCCTGGAGCAATTTTTATTTCAGGACTGATATTACCAATTGTGTAGTCGTTACGCTGGTTTCTTGTATAGAATCGATTATTATCGTTAACATTGGGAATCCATGCTGTTAGGAAATAATGTTGCTGCATGGCAATCCACCCACCATGCGCATCAACGTCTAAATTATTTTTAGTCATGTCCTTGAAAGATAGCTTCTTATATCTGCTTTGACCAGGAACTGAATAAGATGCACCAGTATAAGATCCCATATGGAACATGCTTGTTTTATCTTCTTTTGGTGAGCTTCTTAATAACTGAGTATTCATATACCCATTCCATTCACTACTGCCTTGATTGATAATTTTATATTCCATGTCAATTAAATAACTCCCTTTTTGCAAAGTATAAGTTTTAATGACATCTAGTCTATTGTCAGTTTTGCCAGTTAGATTGATAACTAGTTTATCTTGATCTTCTGCCATACTGTAATTTTGCTTATCAGTAGCAAAATTAATATTTGTCAATTCGACATTTTGATCGTTAACAATAAACAACCCACTATTTGCTACATATTGTGCGCCATTTTGATTGTCTTCTAAAAGGGTGAATGGTTTATTTTTTTCAGTTGTGCTTGCAGGATAATTTAATAACTTTGCAGCAACGACATTGCCATTTTTTTTATCAATTTGTATGGTTAAAACGTCGGTCTTGATATTTATGTTATCATCTGAACTAATTTTATTTGTTGTTGGGATGACGTTATTAGTTTCGGAATTAGAACTATGCGTCATACTTGGCAGCATGCCATCACTTTCTGAAGTCACTGTTGTTTGGTGAGTAGCAGTAGGCGTAGGATAATCAATTTGCCAATTACTCCATAATGAAAAAACAACGAATGCTAATGCACCGAATAAAACTACACGTTTAATATCCATTAATGTTTCTCTTTGTTAGGTACTGGATCATAGCCACTATTACCCCATGGATGACAGCGTAATAAGCGACAACAACTTAACCACAAGCCTCGAAAAACCCCATGGTTTTTAATGGCTTGCAGGGTATATTCTGAACAGCTAGGATGAAAACGACAAGATGAGGGTAGAAGCGGGCTAACTAGTAATTGGTACGTTTTAATTAATAATTTAATTAATAATCGCATACGACTCCACGTTATATCTTGCTCCAAGCTTGCTCTATACTGCTAATAAATTCGTGATTTGTAATTTTTGCAAGTCCTGGTCTTGCTAGAAATACTATATCTACCGGTTTAATTTTATTAGTTCTAAATGATTCTCTTATTAGTCTTTTAATTTTATTTCGGTCATGTGCTTTTGGCACCATTTTCTTGGCAAGTATTATGCCAAGTCTTGAATGGCTTATTTTATTATCACGATACAGTACTACAAAGTATTTAGTAGATATTTTTTTAGCTCTACTAAATACAAAGTCAAAATCTATTTTAGTTAAGAGTCTTTGTGATTTACTAAAATTGTTCACTTACGCTGATAGTCGTTTCCGTCCTTTTGCCCGGCGGCGCTTAAGTACCAACCGTCCAGAACGAGTAGCCATACGAGCACGAAAACCGTGGTCTCTCTTGCGCTTTAGATTGCTTGGTTGAAAAGTACGTTTCATGTTAAACCTGTAAATTGATTTTTTTAAAGGTAAACATAGTATAAAAAAAATTATTCTCTGTCAACAGACGCAATAAAAAATTAATTCAAGCAAGATACTATATAAGCTATGGTTATAATTAATATTTTTGCTACAATTAACTTAGGGACGTTTACTAAATAACCACTGCCATTAAGTTAAGAAAAACACTGTCACTCCTGCGAGGCGGGAATCTATTTCTAAGCAGGCACAGCGCCACTTTAGGGATAGATTCCCGCCTTCGCAGGAATCAAAATCCTTAACTTAATGGCAGTGGTTATTTAGTAAACGCCCCTTAACCTGATTTAAAAGGGATGGGCCTAATATGAAAAACTTAATTTTACATCCTACAGATATTAGTCAATGGTATGCTTTAGTAAATGAAGCGCAAGCGGCAAGTCAGCTTGCTTTAAATGAAAATACAGAAAGTTATTTAGTTTTTCTATTACAAAGGTTTAGTCAAAATCCTCAATTAACAGAATCAGTTGTTGCTATTGATTTTTTAGAATCAATGCATCTAGATGGAAAAAAACAAGTTGAAAAATTAAAGACTGTTGGTGATAAAAGCTTATTATTAAGCGGTCTTTTTCCTGGAATAATAGATAAGCGTAATCTTTCTATAGAATATTATACAGATATGGGTAAGCTTGCTTACCTAAGTGCTAGTGAGTTACAAAAAAATGCGGCGGCCGATTTATATTTGGAGTTAAGCCAACATTTTCTAAATTTACAATGTGTCTTGCAAGCAATGCGAGGAGAGTTTTATCAGTTCGGTTGCGAAGATAACAATGCCACTAAATTTTCCGATGACTCTAATTTACATTAGGGTCCCTTATTTGCTTTTTCTAGGTTTAACAATTTCCGCAAATTTCTCCGCATCTAATGATGCGCCGCCGATTAATCCGCCATCTACATCGGGCATATTGAATATTTCAAGACAATTTTTTTCATTGACACTTCCACCGTAAATAATAGGTAATAATTCGGCATTTACTTCACCAAATTGCGCTATTAAATTACGTACGAATGCGTGGACTTCTTGTATTTCAATTGGAGTTGCAGTTTTGCCAGTTCCAATAGCCCAGACTGGCTCATATGCTATAATACAATTTTCAAAAGGATTGTCATGTGAATTATTGTTTTTAACAATAGTTAAAAGTTGCTTGGCTAATGATTTTTCTGTTAAATTATTTTCTCTTTCTTCTAAAGTTTCACCTATGCATAAAACAGGTACAATCCCTGAATCTCTTGCATGATGAAATTTTTGCGCAATAAATTCATTGCTTTCATGAAATAACTGCCGTCTTTCAGAGTGGCCGACTAATACATATTTGCATCCAAGATCGGCAAGCATTGGTCCAGATATTTCGCCTGTAAACGCCCCATTGTTAGCAGGGTAAACATTTTGTGCACCATACATAATAGACGTATTTATTAAAATTTCTTTAGCTATGTTAAGATATGGGCTAGGTGGAAAAACAGCGCATTGATAGTCAATAGTTAGTGATAGTTGTTTCAATATATCGTTTAATAAATTTGTAATAGCGGATGAATCACCATTCATTTTCCAATTACCGAGAATAATTCTTTGTCGCATAGTTTCACTCCCTAAGCACTTACAACTCTAGTCCTAGCTGCTGTTCGATTCTCTTAATTTCACTCACAATATTTTCAGCATAGCCTTGTACTTTTTTAAGATCGATGCCTTCAACCATAACTCTAAGCATTGGTTCAGTCCCTGAAGGTCTTAGTAGAACACGGCCATTGCTATTTAATTCAGAATGGACAATTTGCACAGCATTTAAAACCTGTGGGTCTTGTGCTAGGCGATTTGCCATATTTGTTTTTAAGCTTAGTAGTGATTGTGGTAGTAGAGTTAAACCTTCCGTAAGTTCTTTTAAGGTTTTTTCTTGTAAAATCATCAGCGTTAAAACTTGTAAGGCTGCTATAATTCCATCTCCAGTAGTAGTTTTATCAAGACAAACAATATGCCCCGAAGGCTCACCGCCAATTTTCCATTGCTTTTCTTTTAGGGCCTCTAAAACATATCTGTCGCCAACTCGGGTGCGTAGAAAAGATAGGTTCATTTCAAGGATAGCTTTTTCAAGACCATAGTTGCTCATTAGTGTGCCAACAATACCACCATTTAATAGTCCCCGAGCATTTCTATCTTTAGCTATGATGTATATGATGTGATCGCCGGTAATAGTATTACCTTCAGCATCAATCATAATTATTCTGTCACCATCACCATCCAATGCTATTCCTATATCAGCCTTATTTTTTAAGACTTCTTGTTTTAATAGATCTGGATTTGTTGAACCACAATTTTCGTTAATGTTAAATCCATCTGGTTTGTCGCCTATCGCAACAACCTCAGCACCCAGCTCAGCAAAAACTTTCGGTGCAATATGGTAGGTTGCACCATGTGCGCAATCAACAACAATTTTTAACGGTGATAGTCTAGTTAACGAGGGAATTGTAGATTTACAAAATTCAATATATCTTCCAGGAGCATCATGAATTCTAGATGCTTTACCAAGATTTGCAGAAGAGACTACGGTCATTTTTTTTGCCATCTCTCTTTCAATGGCTCTTTCTATATCATCACCTAGTTTATAGCCGTCAGCTGCAAAAAATTTAATGCCATTGTCTTCATAGAAGTTATGCGAGGCGCTGATTACAATTCCTGCGTTTGCTCTTAAAGTTTGAGTTAAGTAGGCAATGGCTGGTGTAGGCATAGGACCAAGCAATCTAACGTCAACTCCAGCAGCAGATAACCCAGCTTCTAGAGCCGATTCTAACATGTAGCCTGATATTCTAGTGTCTTTTCCGATTAGTACCTTTTTTCTATGGCTGTTTGCAAGAACACGCCCAACAGCATAGCCTAGTTTTAAGATAAATTCGGGATTCATTTTTTCAGAACCAACCTTTCCGCGAATGCCATCGGTTCCAAAATATAGCTTATCACTCATTAATTTCACTCCTTGAATTAATAGCATTGAGAATTGCTATCGTATCTTTTGTTTCGGATACATCATGTACACGCAAAATAGATGCTCCTTGCATGATAGCAAAAGTTTCCATTGTAAGGCTACCAGCTAATAAATCTTCTGTTTTCTTATTTAAAATGCTAGCTAGCGTACTTTTTCTAGAAACCCCTAATAATATAGGTAAATTATGTTTTTTGAATTTTATCAAGTCCAGAAGCAAACTTAGATTATGTTTGATAGTTTTCCCAAACCCAAAACCAGGATCTAGAATTAAGTTAAGGCGCTCTATACCAGTATTAAGACAAGCGGTAATACGATGTGTGAAAAAATCATTAATATCATCGGTAATATCATTTGAGTAATTTGGATTTATTTGCATTGTAGTTGGATTATTCTGCATATGTATAAGTACAACTGGTACATTTAATTCTTTTGCTGTTTGTAAAGCATTAGATTTTTGCAGAGCATAGATATCATTAATCATATTTGCCGAGGAATGAATGGCTTGTCGCATAACTTCTGGTTTGTAGGTATCTATAGATATACAAATGTCTTGATTATGTTTTCTTAATTTTTCGATAAATGGAATTACGCGAGTTAGCTCTTCATCTAGCGAGATAGGTTGTGCCCCAGGTCTTGTTGATTCGCCACCGATATCTATTATATCTACACCATCATCTATCATTTGTTTTGCATGATCTAATGCTAAATCAATATTTGTATGTTTGTTTTTATCAAAGAATGAATCAGGAGTTAAATTTATTATTCCCATCACAAGTGGTTTAGAGGCGTTTACTTGATAGGAGTTAAGCCAATTTAGTAGTTCAGTTTGGTTCATACAGCACTCATTTTTTCCAGAGTTGTAAGAATTACAACTCTGGTGCCTTATCATCCTGGATTGTTTTCTTTTTAGTAGTAGTGGTTTTTCTAGGTTTAGAAGATTTTTTCGCAAGGTTATCGTCCTCTTCTAAACTAATTTTACCCCAGTCATCAGGAGGAGTTGGTTCATTTCCAGCCATAATTTCATTAATTTGGTTGGCATCGATAGTTTCATATTTTATTAATGCTGCTGCCATAAGATGCAAGATATCCATTTTTTCATTTAATACTTTGTATGCAGCATTAAAATTACGATCAATTATTTTAGCAACTTCGGCGTCAATTTTCTGAGAAGTATTGTCAGATATTTCTTTTGATTGATTAACAGTTTTACCTAAAAATACCTCACCTTCTTCTTGACCAAATGTTAATGGGCCTAAGTCAGAAAGCCCCCATTGAGTAACCATTTTGCGTGCAATATCTGTTGCTCTGGTTATATCATTGGATGCACCAGTTGTTACATTATCTAATCCAAAAATTAGCTCTTCTGCGATTCTACCACCAAAAAGGCTGGCTAGTTGACTTTCAAGACGCCGTTTAGAATAACTATATCGGTCTTGTTCTGGTAAAAACATTGTGACCCCTAGAGCTCGGCCACGAGGGATAATTGATACTTTATATACAGGGTCATGCTCAGGAACAACTAGACCAACAATTGCGTGTCCGGCCTCGTGGTAAGCAGTTAATTTCTTTTCATCTTCTGTCATAACCATTGAGCGTCTTTCAGTGCCCATCATGATTTTATCCTTTGCTTTGTCTAGCTCTTCCATCCCAACCTTTATTTTGTTAGCGCGAGCAGCAAAAAGTGCTGCTTCATTAACGAGATTAGCTAGATCAGCACCAGAAAAACCGGGTGTGCCGCGAGCAATAGGTGCTATTTGTACGGTTTTATCTACTTGAACCTTCTTCAGGTGAACAGCCAATATTTGTTCTCGACCGCGAATATCAGGTAAACTGACAACTACTTGTCTATCAAAGCGGCCAGGTCTTAGTAAAGCTGGGTCTAATACATCTGGTCTATTAGTAGCAGCAATAACTATCACCCCTTCATTGCCTTCAAATCCGTCCATTTCGACTAGAAGCTGGTTAAGTGTTTGTTCTCGTTCATCATGCCCGCCGCCAAGACCTGCGCCACGATGTCGGCCAACCGCGTCAATTTCATCTATAAAAATAATGCAAGGAGACTGTTTTTTTGCTTGCTCAAACATATCTCGAACTCGCGAGGCACCCACACCAACAAACATTTCAACAAAATCTGACCCAGATATGGTAAAAAATGGTACTTTGGCTTCTCCAGCAACAGCCTTAGCTAAAAGAGTTTTACCAGTTCCTGGTGATCCAACAAGAAGGACTCCGCGGGGAATTCGACCGCCTAAATTTTGAAATTTTGTTGGATCTTTTAAAAAATCTACTAATTCTTTTACTTCTTCTTTTGCTTCATCAACCCCAGCAACATCGGCAAAAGTAACTTTAACCTGATCTTCGCCTAATAATCGCGCACGTGAACGGCCAAAGGACATTGCTCCTCTGCCACCGCCGCCTTGCATTTGACGCATAAAGAATACCCATACGCCAATTAGCAGCAGCATTGGGAACCAATTTATGAATATATGTAACAGGAAGCTTTCTTGTTGCTTCTCTTCTCCTTGAACATTAACGTCATTTTTAAGAAGTTGCCCCAAAAGAGCATTGTCATGCACGGGGATATATGTAACAAATCTATGATTGTTTTTGGTAATACCATGAATAATCTTGTCGTCTTCTATGCTTACAGAGCTAACTTGTCCTTGAGAAACTTCTGATAAAAATTGACTATATGATATCTTATTCGATGCGGCAGTATTTGGCCCAAAATTACTAAATACTGATACCAAGACAACTGCTATAATCAGCCATAAAAATAAATTTTTTACCATGTCGTTCAAAATAATACCCTCTGTTGAATTTGAAGTAGGCTTAGGGTCTGTTGACAATTGGTTGCACAGTCAAAAAAATCCTGCCTATCTGGTTGCCACATATTCGTCATTGCGAGGTACGAAGCAAACCAGGGTTCGTAGCTCTGTTCCCTCACTGCCATTAAGTTAAGAAAAACACTGTCATTCCCGCGAAGGCGGGAATCTATTTCTAAGCAGGCACAGTGCCACTTTAGGGATAGATTCCCGCCTTCGCGGGAAGGACAAAATCCTTAACTTAATGGCAGTGCTCTGTTCCCCGGGTTGCTTCGTACCTCGCAATGACGAAATTATCATAATATGTGGCAACCAGATAGGCGGAAAAAAATTATACTGATTTTTGACTTGCACTATCAATTGCCAACAAACCCTAATAAAGTTACTACAATTTATAACCAACTGCTAGTAAATAGGTTTCTCTAGAGCGAGGCCTGGATGCTTTAGGTTTTCGTATAACTACTCGCTTAAATTGTCCGCGGATTTGTTTTACCAAATCATCAAAGCCCGCACCATGAAATATTTTCATCAGTAGAATTCCGCCTGGTTTTAACATATTTTGCCCGAAATCTAAAGTTATTTCAGCTAAATACATGGCCTTTAGAATATCTACTTCCTTATTACCACTCATATTGGGTGCCATATCTGATAATAGCACATCAATTGAATGTTCGGGGATGATATTCATTAATTTTTCTAATACAGAATCGCTTGTAAAATCCCCTTGAATAAAGTTTGCTCCAGAAATTGGCTCCATTTTTAAAATATCCAGAGCGATAATATTGGCTTTTTGACCATCAAGCTTTTCTGCAACATATTGTGTCCAGCCACCAGGTGCTGAACCGAGATCAACTATACTCATGCCTGGTTTAAATAAATTTTCTTTTAAGTCTATTTCTTGTAGTTTATAAATAGCTCGCGATCGCTTGCCTTCAGCTTGAGCTTTTTTTACATAAATATCATCAAAATGTTCTTCTAACCATCTTTTACTACTATTTGAGCGTTTCATATAAATTTTCATTTGAAAAACAAATATTTTACTAAAATTATCTGTATCTTTACAGCAAAACGTGCAATAATTTGGCATTTAATTTGGAATTTTTATGCAAAACTTTGAAAAAAGAGATCTTAAAGCTCTAGCGCACCATTTAAATCCTGTAGTTATTATCGGCTCAAAAGGATTAACGAACGCGGTTATTGAGGAAACAAACCAAGCTTTACTTGCCCATGAATTAATTAAGGTGAAGGTCAATGCTGATGATAAAGTTGCGCGAAAAAATATGGCTATAGCTTTATGTGATAGTTTAGATGCAAACTTTATTCAACTAATCGGTAATATTGCGGTTATTTATCGAAAAAATATTTCATAATCTGTTTCGGTATAACACAGGGTTGCCCGCTCATACTGAGGAGGCGCTTTAGCGCCTCCTCAGTATGAGCGGTATCGTATGTCAAGAAAAAATAAGGCTAATTTGAAGGGCCTAGCATAGTCACCAATGGCCTACTTTCTTCTAAAATCTGTTGTTTTTTTTAAAGTTTCCGTGGTTGAGAGCTGGTTCTTAACATCTACATCGGATTTGGAGAACACAGAACTATTTGATAAAGTCATTTTGGTCTCATAGCTACTCTTCTCATCGCTACTCTCATTAATGATAATATCCTCTTTGAGGCCAGGAGCTAACTTCGCGTCATTATCACCAGATAGTTTTAAATTAAATCCTCTAAGCGCTAAAAACGAAAAAACTGCTGTAGCTGCTGCCGCTCCTATAAAGTACTCTGAGCTAGATACAAAAAATTGAGGGATACTTTCATTAAAAAACAAGGCTATCTGATTTGCCGCAGCAACTGGAGCGCCTAAATTAAGGGCTGAGTGCCAGAAAGCATTCGTGAAGAAGGGAGCTACAAGTGCATTTAATGGTGGGAATAAAACACAAGCAACTATCATTGCTGCAATAATCATACCAATAAATGTATAGGCCATGTATTTTTGTATATTATATTTTGTATAATAATCAATATCTAATTTCTCCATGATGTCAATTAGAGCCTGTGAATTTTCAAAATTATGAGGACTTTCCATAAAGTTATCTAAACGCCTAAGTGCTAAATTTATTTCAGCATCCGTAGCCTTTCCTCGTCCAAGCCATTGTTTTCTAAACTTATTGTCTTTAATCCGCGACATATATTCATTAAAATCAAACCCGACTGCCTGGTTACTAATTTCCTCTTTTGTTAATCTATCTTTATCTGCTAGGCCAAATTTATCCAAAAATTTAAACTTATATCCTGGATTATTGTGATATAATAAATTACCACGAATTTTCAGCAATAATCTACGATATTCATTATGTTCCGGGTAGCTTTTTTCAAAATAAGAACTATTCTTTATAATTTGTTTTAACTTGTTATTAATCTCCTGTATTTCCTTTGAACTTTTAACATATAAACGTGTTTCATCTTTGAAACAATCAGCTATATATCCTGTTAATTCATTTAGATCCCTATCTTTTGCTCTAAGTACTTTAATATTTGAAACTAGCGAGTTTAATTCTTTTATACTAGGCTCCGTACTAAACCAATTATTTTGTGTTTTAGCCAAATTGGCAATAACCAGCTCTAATTGCTTTATTCCATCAACATATTCTTTCTCTTGAGTACGAGTTTCATTAAGTATTGATTTTTCATATTTATGACTAAACTCAGTAAATTGTCTTTCACGACCCCTGTTTTTAATAAATCCCTTAAATGGCGATAAAAAATCATTTTGTTTCATCATGTCTATAATTAAATCATATTCTGCTTTTGACACGTTTGTTGAAATTATGTTTTCTAAAAAATTTAGCGCGGTCACAGCTTCTTTGTTATCTGCATTTATTGCAGTTGCTTTATGAGATGCTAAAGATGGTGGAATAAGTTTCATCTTAAAGGGAAAGTTTCTATTTGGAAAAATTTTTATACTGGCTTCGTAAGATGTATCTAATTGTTTAATTTTATCTAGTTCATCTTTCGTTGCTTCGTCATTTTGTGTAATTTCTGCTAGAAGGATTTTTAATTTATTCAAATTACTGTATATCTCAAACTCTTTTTTGGCAGTTTCTTTGTGTTTATTAAACTCTTTCTCTTGAGCATTTCTTTGAATGCTTTCTACGCCTGCTCTTTTATCATGTGGAACCTCATCTTTAAGCTTTGAAAATAAGCCGACTAAGCTATTATCTGGTTCACTCACGTGATCGCTAAAGACTTTGCGAACTAAGGTAAGTTTTAATGATAGTTCTTCTGGAAGAGTATATCTTTGTTCTGTTGTTTGAAATCTATCACAAATTTCTTCTAGTGAGGCATTATCCTTTAACTCTTGCTTGTCATCGCGTTTCTGTAAATTTCCATTGTAAAATTTAACCAAATCATCTCTTATTTTTAAAGTATCGAATAAAGCTTTAGCTGAGATATTAGCTTCTCTTGCCTCATCTATGCTATTAATTTTTTTATATAACAATAGCGAACCTGGTATAAAATTAATCCAATTATTATTGCTAAACTGATATTTGTTTGATGTCATTTTTCTCACCATAGTCATAACCATATAGTTCAGTATAGCAATAAATTTAAATTTTGCATGGAATTGCAAGTTGAAAATATACATCTCGAATTAAGCGAACATTTTTCTACTAAATTCGATTCTATTGGCGATTGACTCTTTGCCGGCGGCGGCTTTTTGTTCTATTAGTTGATAGCGCTTTAATGCACCCTCTCCATTGGCGATTTGAATATTTAACCCGGGACGAGCGTTTAACTCTAACATTAATGGGCCTTGATCTTTGTCAATAACAATATCGACCCCTAAATATCCAAGGCCGGTTAACTCATAACATCCGGCTGCTATTTGGAGAATTTCTTCCCAATATGGTATTGTAATTCCCTTTATGTCATTCATTGTGTCTGGATGAGCTGATATAATATCATTATGATGTACCCCCCTTAAAGTTATCCCTGTAGCCAGATTTATCCCTACACCTATCGCACCTTGATGTAAATTTGCCTTCCCATCTGACTGCCTGGTTGGTAATCTAAGCATAGCCATAGCTGGATAACCCAATAAAATAATAATTCTTATATCTGGAACACCTTCATAACTTACTTCTGAAAATACAGGCGAAACAATAACGCGCCGCTCAATAATTGCATAATCTGGATGATTACCTATACTGTATGCACCTGATAATAAACTTGATAGATGATATTTCATTTCCTTTACGGTCATAAACCGGCCATTTATTTGCCGATATCTATCATTTAAACTATTTGTAATAACTAAAATTCCATCCCCACCAGAACCACGGGCAGGCTTTACTACAAAATCAGAATATGGCTTTAGTAATTGCTCCACTCGCTTTACTTGATGCTCGGTATCAATTGTTTCGTATAAATCTGGAACTGAAATGGATGACTTTAATGCTAATTGCTTGGTTTTCAGCTTATCATCCACCAAAGGATAAAGCTTGCGGTCATTATAGCGCAACACATAATCTCCGTTACGCCGATTCATACTAAGCACGCCCTGACTTAGCAATTTTTTATATAAATTTATCATGTTTTCACAACAGATAATGCTTTAAAACGCAATAGCTCAAATAACCGATAACCACGATATTGGCCAAAAAACAAAATTAATGCAAGCAAGAATAGTAGCAATTCAGGAAAAGCAAAGATTAAATACTGTAAAGGATTATAACTCATAATCCAAAACGAAACGACCGCAGCAGCCATACTTCCGGCCCCTGATTTAAGAGCTTCGCCAGCACCCCGCTCATCCCAAGTAATACACATTCTTTCTATAGTCATAGTTAATATAACCATTGGAAATAAAGCTACAGATAAACCAGACTCTATATTTAAATTTTGACTAAATACGCTAATAGCAATCATTAACAGCACTACTATTGTTAAGATTGAAGCAAGTCTAGGAACTAAAAGTAACTGTAATTTTTCTAAATAAAACCGCACTGCTAACCCTAGTGAAACAATTAAAGTAAATAGGGTAATACCCCAAATTACATGCGTTTCTCGGAAAGCCAATGCTATCAAAACCGGCATAAAAGTTCCAAAAGTTTTGATTCCTATAAAATTGCGCATTAATAAAATAATAAACGCACCGATAGGCAACATTAATAAAATTTTATATGTATCTTGCACGTGCACTGGTAATTGCAATAAAGAAAAACGCAACAACTGCGAATCAGCCTGCAACCCCCTTGCTTTTGCAATACTTAATGCATTAATTGGGGTTGGCGAAATTGTTAAAGTAAATTGCGGCTTCTTTCCGCCAACTACATCAAACATTGCCTCATCACCATACTCCCAAGCTAGGAAGTTATTAGGCAAACCAGAGACACCAGTTTTAGGATTAAAATAAAACCATTCTTTACCATTAAATACCGCCAGCATAGTTTTAAAATTTACCTTGCTTTGCTGAGCTAAACTAATACCTTTAACCGGCATGGCAAAAATATTTGCACTATTTAACACTTGAATAGCCGCATTAATAATATGTTCTTCATTGTATTCTTTCACCAGTAACTTTGCGTCACCAGTTGTATGATTAAGTTCCTTAAGTGTTGCTTGCGCGAATGTGTGAATGTCAACAGATGATTGTCTAGCTTTTTCAATAATAGTTTGCACGGCTAGGCGCTCATTTTCCTCTAATTGCTGATGCTTAATACGTGGCGGGCTAGCTAACTGCTGAACATGATTTTCTGCTTCCCGAACAATGGCCCTATAAAAAAGAGATTGTGGACTCCCATTGCTACGCCTGAGAGACCAGGTCGCCTGTCTATTATAACCACTTAAACTAGTATTTATGCCATAATTTTGCGCAACAAAATACTCATCTATAATTGCAAAACCAGGTGGCTTATAAGGGATAATAAAAATAGCTTTAACTGATGAATTTTTTTCTGGGGTAAAATGCAGATTTGCTTCTACAGTCCAGCTGGCAACGGTCTCAGAGTCTACTAACGGCACTTCTAACACAAAATGTCGATATAAAAAAATTCCAATCCCGGCAATAAGCAAGGCTAATATTAAACCATATAAATGCTGATTATTCTCTTTCATCGAGTGCCCGCAGGTAAATTTTGTTTGCTCTTAACCGTGTACTTTAATTGAGGATCAACTATTCCTGAAAAAGAAATAATCGCTTCTCTCCCTAATAAAAGAGGAAAGTTGAACCGTTTTCTATTGGTCAAGTTTACCCTTATAAGTCTTTCTTTGCCATCCAACATAATTTTCATTTTAACCACTGGTCTTAATATAAAATGCTTCAATAAAGGATGCAATTTCGACTCGGCTGCTCTAGTTTTTATATTTACTTGTCCAGCCAACTCACATTTAAAAGGTATGGCGCCCTTTTTCGTTGGCACTAAGAAAGTTAGGTATTGCTTACCATTTTCTTCAATTTCATTTATCTTAATTGCACTTAACGAAGCCGAATTTGCTCCTGTGTCAAGCTTCGCAGACATAGTTAAATTTTTATCTAAAATAGTAATTTTTTCGGCATATCCATATATTTGCTTGGTACCTACACTATCGGTATTTCCCATAAAAGATAATAAAAAAAGAAAAAATAACGCACAGTACCGCATTAATCCCCCTTAATAAAAAAACCAATAACCTATAATCCTAGAAAAAGCAGTAGGCCTTCTCGCTACGATCTCAACTGCTTTTTCTAGGATAATCCTACCCAGGGCCTACGCATCACTGCCATTAAGTTAAGAAAAACACTGTCATTCCCGCGAAGGCGGGAATCTATTTCTAAGCAGGCACAGTGCCACTTTATGG
>MHBB01000046.1:19186-39473 GCA_001803185.1 Legionellales bacterium RIFCSPHIGHO2_12_FULL_35_11 | reverse complement strand
TCTCTACAAAGTAACCAAATAAATTTAAAAGGCGGAGCAAATTGACACAGATAGCAGCATGGATAGGAGTAGTACTTGTAACATGTGCTGCTTTTATTGGAACATATCTAGGAAATTTTTCTGGTCCGATCATAGCTATAATTTGGATTTTCTGGGTCATTGGATCTCTTGCGCTTGTCTATTTTACTGATCAAGGCAAGCAATGTTTTGCATTTGCAAAAGATGCGAAGCTTGAGCTGGAAAAGGTAGTTTGGCCTTCAAGGCAAGAAACTACACAGACCACTTTTATTGTAATGATTATGGTAACAATAACAGGATTTGTATTGTGGGGGATAGATTCAGGCATGACGTGGGCTATCGGTAAAATAACGCAATTAGGTTGAGATTACTGTGGAAGAACATAAATCAAAACAGTGGTATGTAGTTCACGCATATTCAGGATATGAGAGCTTTGTAATGCGCGAAATTAAGTTACGCGCAGAGCATCATCATCTTCAAGATCAAATAGGTGAAGTTGTAGTTCCAGCTGAAGAAGTAGTTGAAATGCGTGCTGGACAAAAACGAAAAAGCACGCGTAAATTTTTCCCAGGATACGTACTTGTTCATATGAGCATGAATGATAAAACATGGCATATGATTAGAGCAATTCCTCGAGTTTTAGGATTCATTGGCGGAACCAGCCAAACTCCAACACCCATCACGGACAAAGAAGCATCAGCAATTATGCAACGAGTTGAAGATGGCGTAAGCAAACCTAAACCAAAAGTACTATTTGAGCCAGGTGAAATAGTACGGGTTAAAGAAGGTCCTTTTGTAGATTTTAATGGTGTAGTTGAAGAAGTTAATTACGATAAAAATAGGCTTCGGGTAGCTGTATTAATTTTTGGGCGCTCAACACCAGTAGAATTAGAGTTCGGTCAAGTAGAAAAGACCTAAATAGCTTAAATTTTTTAGATTTTGATTTTCCAAAATCTAAAGCAAAGATAAAATATAAGTAAAACAGGGGAGCTAATTTATTAGCGTTTAACCCACCTAAAGGAGTCAATATGGCTAAAAAAATAGAAGCATATGTAAAGTTACAAATTCAAGCAGGTAAAGCAAATCCTAGTCCTCCAGTTGGACCAGCTCTTGGTCAAAGAGGTGTAAATATAATGGAGTTCTGTAAAGCGTTTAATGCAGCCACTCAGAACTTAGAGCCAGGTTTACCTACTCCAGTTGTAATTACAGTCTATTCAGATCGAAGCTTTACTTTCATTACTAAAACACCACCTGCTTCAGTATTATTGAAGAAAGCTGTTGGTATTAGTAGCGGTAGCGCTACACCTAACACTAAAAAAGTAGCAACTATCAAACGTGCGCAGTTAGAAGAGATAGCAAAGATAAAAGAGCCTGATTTAACTGCAGGAAGTTTAGAAGCGGCTGTTCGTACTATTGCTGGAACAGCTAGAAGCATGGGTATTGAAGTTGAAGATTTAGAGTAAGGGGCACTACTATGGCAAGCTTAACAAAGAAAAAGGCTAGGATATTAGAAAAGGTAAAACCAGCAACAGTCTATAAGATAGATAATGCTATTATGACATTGAAAGAATTTGCTAGTAAAAAATTTATCGAATGTGTTGATATCGCAGTTAATCTTGGGGTTGATCCAAGAAAACCAGAACAAGCATTACGCATGTCTACGAAATTACCAAAAGGTACTGGAAAAGTAGTTCGAGTAGCTGTTTTTGCTCAGGGTGAAAATGCAGTTAAGGCAAAAGAAGCTGGTGCTGACCATGTAGGATTTGAAGATTTAGCTAAACAAATTAAAGATGGAATGATGGATTTTGATGTGGTTATTGCAACTCCAGATGCTATGCGTGTTGTCGGTCAGCTTGGACAAGTTCTCGGGCCTAGAGGATTGATGCCTAATCCAAAAGTTGGAACTGTGACACCTAACGTGGAATCTGCTGTTAAGGATGTTAAAGCAGGCGCAGTGAGATACAGAACTGACAAAAATGGTATTATTCATTGTTCGGTAGGGAAAATCGATTTTGCTCCTAGTGACCTTATAGAAAATATTGTTGCATTGCTTTCAGATCTTAAAAAGGCAAAGCCAGTTACATCAAAAGGTGTTTATATTAAGAAGATTACCTTATCATCTACAATGGGACCAGGATTGACTATTGATCCATCATCAATAGTAGTGTAACATACTTCCCATTTTGCAATATTTCACGGCGAAGACTTTGGTTTCCGCCGTCGAAGACCGCAGGTGCGATTGCATAATATGCAAAATGTTTTTTTGCTAGCCATTCAAGTATAATACGTGATTATTCACGCGGGATGTATTTGTTTGGTTTTACAAAATTATATTTTTGTATCCCTGCGCAGACGGGTGAACCTGACTCTTTTACAAATTTCTGTATTTATGAGCAAGGCCACCATAACAAGCAAGCTATATATTTAGCTTGTGAAACTTTAGGAGGTTTAAACGTGACGTTAACTTTAGCCGCTAAAAAAGCCGTTGTTGAGGAAGTTAATAAAGTAGCTTCTACCGCAATTTCGGCTGTCGTTGCTAATTATCGTGGTTTAACTGTGAATCAAATGACACAATTGCGTTCTGAAGCAAGAAAAGCAAAAGTGTATTTACGAGTGGTTCCAAATAACTTAACTCGTAGAGCTTTTGAGAAAACAGATTTTGCGTGTTTAAATGATCATTTAATCGGTCCATTGTTTGTTGCTTTATCAACTGAAGCGCCAAGTGATGCTGCTAGGTTGCTAAAGGATTTTTCTAAGAAATTTGACAAGCTTGAAGTTAAAGCTTTATCTCTAAGTGGAAAAGTTTTAGATGAAAAGCAACTAGATTACGTAGCGAGTCTACCGACTCGTGAAGAGGCAATTGCTAAATTAATGTATGTAATAAAAGCACCAATAGAGAAATTCGTTAGAACTCTTGCTGAGCCACATGCAAAATTAGTTCGTACAATTGCAGCAGTAAAAGATGCAAAAGCAAATTAACCAGATAATTAATTTATTAAATTTATAACTTAGGAGCTAGAAATGGCTGTAAAAAAAGATGAAATTCTTGATGCGATAGCAAATATGAGTGTTATGGATGTTGTTGAGTTAATCGAAGCAATGGAAGAACGCTTTAACGTATCAGCCGCAGCAGCAGCTGTAGCAGTAGCAGCACCTGTAGCAGCAGCTAGTGCAGTTGAAGAAAAAACTGAATTTGATGTTGTAATGACAAATTTCGGTAGTAACAAAGTATCTGTTATTAAGACAGTTCGTAGTATTACAGGTCTTGGATTAAAAGAAGCTAAAGATCTAGTTGAAGGCACACCATCTCCAATTAAAGAAGGTGTTTCTAAAGATGAAGCCGCAGATATCAAAAAACAACTTGAAGAAGCAGGTGCTACAGTAGAAGTTAAATAATTACTATTGTAATTTTATAAAAGGCCCGGCCATGATTCATGGCTGGGCGTACGTATATATAGATCTTAACAATTTATAGAGGAACTACCATGGCCCAAGCAGTTGCTAACACTCAATATTCACATGCTGAGAAAAAAAGATTCCGCAAAAGCTTTGGTAAGCAAGCTGATATTAAAGAAATTCCAAACCTTCTTGAGATTCAGTTAAAGTCATACCGCGATTTTTTAGAAATTAATACTTCAGGCAAAAACCAAAATGAAAATGGTTTACATGCGGCCTTTACTTCTGTTTTCCCAATTGAAAGTTTTTCTGGTAATGCCAGATTAGAATATGTCAGTTACAGCCTTGGCGAGCCTGCTTTTGATGTTAGAGAATGTAAATTAAGAGGTTTAACTTACTCAGCACCTCTTAGAGTAAAAATCAGATTAGTAATTCTTGATAAAGATGCACCTGGTAACACCAAACCAGTTAAAGATATTCGTGAGCAAGACGTGTTTATGGGGGAAATCCCATTAATGACAGATGTAGGTACTTTCGTTGTTAATGGCACAGAAAGAGTTGTCGTATCGCAACTTCACCGTTCTCCTGGTGTTATATTTGAACATGATAGAGGTAAGACTCACTCATCAGGTAAACTTTTATATTCAGGTAGAATAATTCCTTATCGTGGCTCTTGGTTAGACTTTGAGTTTGACCCTAAAGACTCAGTTTTTGTTCGTATAGATCGTCGTAGAAAACTACCTGTTACAATCTTATTGCGCTCTTTAGGATATGATGCTGAAGATATTTTAAAAGAGTTTTTTGAAACTACTGGATGTCATTTAAGAAATGGTGAGTTTCATATAGATTTAGTTCCAGCTAGATTACGTGGTGAAATAGCTTCTTTTGATATTATGATGCCTGATACGGGCGAAATTATTGTTGAACAAGGTCGTAGAATTACATCTAGACATATCAAAGCAATGGAAAAGGCAAATATGAAGGATCTAATAGTTCCACGTGACTATTTAGTTGGAAAGGTTCTTGCTACAAACATTGTAGATACCAATTCAGGTGAGTTAATAGCTAATGCAAATGATGAAATTGAATTAGACCATCTCGAAAAATTTGCAGATGCCGGAATACTAAATTTTACTGTAATTTATACTAACGATTTAGATCATGGTTCTTATATTTCTGATACATTACGAATAGACCCAACATCTTCAGAACTTGAAGCACTAGTTGAAATATACAGAATGATGAGACCTGGTGAGCCACCAACAAAGGAAGCTGCAGAGACCTTATTCAATAATTTATTCTTTGTTGCTGAGCGTTATGACTTGTCAAGTGTTGGTAGAATGAAGTTTAACCGACGTGTTGGTCGCAAAGAAGACACTGGTCCAGGCACTCTAACCAAAGAAGATATTCTTGCTGTAATTAAGACACTTATCAATATCAGAAATGGTATTGGACTAGTTGACGATATTGATCATCTAGGCAATCGCCGAGTTCGAAGTGTTGGGGAAATGACAGAAAACCAATTTAGAGTTGGTTTAGTGCGAGTAGAAAGAGCTGTAAAAGAGCGCTTAAGTTTAGCTGAGTCAGATAATTTAATGCCTCAAGACTTAATTAATGCAAAACCAGTTTCTGCAGCAATTAAAGAATTTTTTGGTTCAAGTCAATTGTCTCAATTTATGGATCAAGTCAACCCTCTGTCTGGTGTTACACACAAAAGACGTGTTTCAGCTTTAGGGCCAGGCGGTTTAACAAGAGAAAGAGCTGGATTTGAGGTTCGGGACGTACATACAACGCATTATGGTCGTGTATGCCCAATTGAAACTCCTGAAGGTCCAAATATTGGTCTTATAAATTCTTTATCTGTTTATGCTAGAACTAACTCCTATGGGTTTATTGAAACACCATGCAGAAAAGTTATTAACGGGCGCGTAACAGATGAAGTTGAGTTTCTATCTGCGATTGAAGAAGTTGATCAGTATATAGCTCAATCTAGTGTTGCTTTAGATGCCGAAGGTAATATAACAGCTGATTTAGTACCTTGTAGACATGAGAATGAGTTTTCGCTAACAACACCAGATAAGATCAATTATATGGATGTTTCGCCGAAGCAAATTGTTTCTGTGGCTGCATCTTTGATTCCATTCCTAGAACATGATGATGCTAACAGAGCTCTAATGGGTTCAAACATGCAACGTCAAGCAGTACCTACTTTGCGAGCTGAAAAACCTTTAGTTGGTACAGGAATGGAAAGAACTGTAGCAACAGACTCCGGAGTTTCAGTTGTTGCTCAGCGTGGTGGCGTTATAGATTTAGTTGATGCATCACGTATTGTAGTTAGAGTTAACGATAATGAAACTGTAGCTGGAGAAACAGGGGTTGATATTTATAACTTAACTAAATACTTCCGTTCTAACCAAGATACCTGTATCAACCAAACCCCAATTGTTGCGAAAGGCGATCTTATTTTCAAAGGAGATACCCTCGCTGATGGTCCATGTACAGATATGGGGGAATTAGCTCTTGGGCAAAACCTTCTTGTGGCTTTTATGCCTTGGAATGGATATAACTTCGAAGATTCAATCTTAATATCTAAAAGAATAGTAGAAGATGATCGCTTTACAACTATCCATATCGAAGAATTAACTTGCATTTCTCGCGATACTAAATTAGGTAGTGAAGAAATAACAGCCGATATTCCTAGTGTCTCTGAGTCAGCGCTTGCAAACTTAGATGAATCTGGTGTTGTGTATATCGGAGCCGAAGTTAACGCTGGGGATATTTTGGTTGGTAAAGTTACTCCTAAGGGAGAAACACAATTAACCCCAGAAGAAAAGCTATTAAGAGCGATTTTTGGTGAAAAGGCTTCTGATGTTAAAGATTCATCGCTTCGTGTTCCTTCTGGAATGAATGGTACGGTTATCGATGTGCAGGTATTTACTAGAGATGGTTTAGAAAAGGATGAGCGCGCTAAATCAATCGAAGAAGAGCATTTAGCTAGAGTACGAAAGGATCTACTAGATGAGCGTAGAATTCGCGAAGAGGATATTTATCAACGCGTATTTAATTTACTAATTAAATCTACAGCTAAAGGCGGTCCAGACGGTCTTAAATCTGGAAGTAATATTACTGCTGAATATTTAACTAAACTTCAGCGTGAAAAATGGTTCAGTATCCGTTTAGAAGGTGATGAAGTCAGTCAACAATTAGAACAATTATCAAAGCAACTTGAATCTTTAGCTAAAGAAGTTGAGAAACGCTTTAATGATAGTAAAAAGAAAATTGTTCAAGGAGACGATCTTGCTCCTGGTGTTCTTAAAATTGTTAAAGTATACATGGCTGTTAAAAGACGTATCCAGCCTGGAGATAAAATGGCCGGTCGTCATGGTAATAAAGGTGTGGTTTCAATCGTTGTCCCAGTTGAAGATATGCCTTATATGGAAGACGGTACTCCAGTTGATATAGTTCTAAATCCATTGGGCGTTCCATCTCGAATGAATATTGGACAAGTTCTTGAGACTCATTTAGGATTAGCTGCTAGAGGATTAGGTCAGCGTATTGCGGAAATGATTGATAGTAAAAAATCAATACAAGATTTGCGAGCTTACTTAGGTAAAATCTATAATCATGACGGCGTTAAGAGAGTTGATTTAGATTCGCTAAATGATGATGAGCTGAAAGTATTGGCTAACAACTTGAGAGACGGTGTGCCGATGGCTACACCAGTTTTTGATGGAGCTAATGAAGCTGAAATTAAGTCTATGCTAGAACTAGCTAATTTGCCTGCTGATGGGAAAACAACTTTAATTGACGGCCGTACAGGACGTAAATTTGATAATCCAGTCTCAGTTGGTTATATGTACATGCTTAAGCTAAATCATTTAGTTGATGATAAAATGCATGCACGTTCAACAGGTTCTTATAGTTTGGTTACACAACAACCACTTGGCGGTAAAGCACAATTTGGTGGTCAGAGATTCGGCGAGATGGAAGTTTGGGCGCTTGAAGCTTATGGTGCAGCATATACTCTTCAAGAAATGCTAACAGTTAAATCTGACGATGTTGGTGGTAGAACTAAGATCTATAAAAATATAGTAGACGGTGATCATCGTATGGATCCAGGAATGCCAGAGTCATTTAATGTACTTCTTAAAGAAATACGGGCTCTTGGTATTGATATTGAACTGGAGAATGATTAATTTTTAGTGTGCGAGCTGACTAAGTATTTTTAGTCAGCGTCTTAATTTATTTTTGAGTTTGTTAGGATTTTTAAGAAATAGTCTTAACATTACTGTTTGACCATTTTGGAGGCATAAACGTGGCTATAGTTCGGAATGTAGGCAACGATATTATCATGAAACCACCAGTTATGGGTGACTTGCTAGGTATGCTAAAACAACAAGGTCAAAGTGAAGAGTTTGATGCTATTAAGATAGGCTTAGCATCACCTGAACTTATCCGCTCTTGGTCATACGGCGAAGTTAAAAAGCCAGAAACTATTAACTATAGAACATTTAAACCAGAAAGAGATGGATTATTTTGTGCTAAAACATTCGGTCCTGTAAAAGACTATGAATGCTTATGTGGAAAATATAAGCGTCTAAAACACCGTGGCGTTGTTTGCGAGAAGTGCGGAGTTGAACTTGCTTTAGCTAAAGTACGCCGCGAAAGAATGGGTCATATAGAATTAGCAAGTCCTGTTGCGCATATATGGTTCTTAAAATCTTTACCATCTCGAATAGGCTTATTGTTAGATATGACCCTTCGAGACATTGAAAGAGTTTTATATTTCGAAGCATTTGTTGTTGTTGATCCTGGAATGACGGAATTAGAAAAAGGTCAGCTGTTAAATGATGAAGTGTACTTAGATGCAATGGAACAGTATGGTGATGAGTTTGATGCACGTATGGGTGCGGAAGCAATTCGCGATCTTCTTAAGCAAATTGATCTTGAGCACGAAATTAAATCATTAAGAGAAGAGTTGCCTACAACTAGCTCTGAGACAAAGATCAAGAAAATTACTAAGAGATTAAAACTGCTAGAAGCTTTTTATGATTCAGGAAATAAGCCTGAATGGATGATTATGAGTGTACTTCCAGTATTACCGCCTGATCTTCGTCCTTTAGTTCCTTTAGATGGTGGACGCTTTGCTACTTCTGATTTAAATGATTTATATAGAAGAGTTATTAATAGAAATAATAGATTAAAAAGATTACTTGATTTGAATGCTCCCGATATTATTGTACGTAATGAAAAGAGAATGCTACAAGAGTCTGTGGATGCTTTATTGGATAATGGTCGTCGTGGACGTGCTATCACTGGAACAAATAAACGACCATTAAAATCTTTAGCAGACATGATTAAAGGTAAGCAAGGTCGTTTCAGACAGAATCTACTTGGTAAACGTGTAGATTATTCTGGTCGTTCTGTAATTGTTGTTGGTCCAACTTTACGTTTACATCAATGTGGTCTACCTAAAAAAATGGCATTAGAGCTGTTTAAGCCATTTATTTTCAGTAAATTAGAATTTAGAGGTCTAGCTAGTACAATTAAAGCTGCTAAAAAGATGGTTGATCGCGAAGAACCTGTTGTTTGGGACGTGCTTGAAGAAGTCATTCGTGAGCATCCAATATTACTAAATAGAGCGCCAACTCTACATAGATTAGGTATACAAGCTTTTGAACCAGTTCTTATTGAAGGCAAAGCTATCCAACTGCATCCTTTAGTTTGTACAGCATACAACGCTGACTTCGACGGGGATCAGATGGCCGTTCACATTCCATTAACAATTGAAGCGCAACTTGAAGCGAGATCGTTAATGATGTCTACAAATAATATACTTTCACCCGCTAGTGGTGAGCCAATTATTGTTCCAAGTCAGGACGTGGTATTAGGCTTATACTATTTAACTAGATATCGTATTAATGCTAAAGGTGAGGGCCGTTCATTTATAAGTCCGCAAGATGCTTTAAACTGGTATGAAGATGGAGATTTAGATATTCATGCTAGGATCAAACTTCGATTACCAATAAAAGAAGAGAATAATAAATTAGGCTATAAATTAGTAGAAACAACTGTTGGTAGAGCAATTCTTTCGCAAATTCTGCCTGAAGGTATGGAATTCGAACAGATTAATAAGGTTATGACTAAAAAAGTAATATCTAAAGTATTAGATAATTGTTACCGTTCTTATGGTTTGAAGGCTGCAGTAATATTTGCTGATCAACTAATGTATACAGGCTTTAAATATGCAACTAGAGGTGGAGCTTCCATCGGCATAAATGATATGGAAATTCCAGATAATAAAGCTGCTATCATTGAAAAGGCAGATATGGAAGTTCGCGAAATTGAATCACAATTTAGGTCTGGTCTAGTAACAAACGGCGAAAGATACAATAAAGTAATTGATATCTGGTCGCGTACCAGTGAAATGGTTGCTAAATCTATGATGTCTAATATTGCAACAGATGTGTTTATTGATGCTAAAGGTCAGAAGGTGGAAGATGATTCTTTCAATCCTATATTCATGATGGCAGACTCTGGAGCAAGAGGATCGGCAGCTCAGATTAGACAGCTTGCTGGTATGCGTGGTCTAATGTCGGCGCCAGACGGATCTATTATTGAAACCCCAATTACTGCTAACTTCCGTGAAGGATTAAATGTATTCCAGTACTTTATTTCAACTCACGGAGCACGTAAAGGTTTAGCAGATACAGCTTTAAAAACAGCTAACTCAGGTTATTTAACTAGAAGGCTAGTTGACGTTGCACAAGACGTTGTTATTACTGAGCTTGATTGTGGAACTGAAAACGGTATTTTAATGCAACCACTGATTGAAGGCGGTGATATTGTAGAGCCTTTACACGAAAGAGTTTTAGGTCGTGTAGTAGCAACAGATACTTATATTCCAACCCAGAAGGAACCAGTTGTTAAAGCTGGTACTCTGTTAGATGAAGAATGGGTTGAGAAGCTTGAATCTATGAGTGTTGACCAAATTTATGTTCGTTCTCCTATTGCTTGTGAGACTAGATTTGGATTATGTGCTAAGTGTTATGGCCGTGATTTAGCTAGAGGGCATTTAGTTAATACTGGTGAAGCCGTAGGTATTATTGCAGCACAATCAATCGGTGAACCTGGAACACAGTTAACTATGCGTACGTTCCATATCGGTGGGGCTGCATCTCGTTCTACAGCTGCTAATAATATTCAAATTAAAACTAAAGGTATAATTCGATTACATAACATCAAAACAGTTAAGCATGAGAATAGTAATCTAGTTGCTGTATCGCGTTCAGGTGAAGTTACAATTCTAGATGAATTTGGAAGAGAGCGTGAGCGTTACAAGCTACCATATGGTGCGGTACTTACAGTACATGACGAATCACCTGTTGATGCTGGTCAAGTAATTGCCACATGGGACCCACATACTCACCCAGTAATTTCTGAAGTAAGTGGTAAGTTACAGTTTGTAGATTTAGTTGAAGGCATAACAATGAATCGTCAAACTGACGAGATTACAGGTTTAAGCAATATTGTTGTTGTCGATGCAAAACACCGAAGTGGTCTTGCTGGGAAAGATTTGCGTCCGATGGTAAAACTAGTCTCTGACAATGGAGAAGAGATTTTCTTAGCTGGTACTAAAGTCCCTGCACAATATTATCTTCCTGTAGATGCTATTATTAACTTTGGTGACGGTGAAAGTGTAGGAGTTGGTGACGTAATTGCAAGAATTCCTCAAGAAAGAACTAAAACCAGGGATATCACAGGGGGTCTACCTCGAGTTGCTGACTTATTCGAAGCACGTAAACCTAAAGACTCGGCAGTAATGGCTGAAATTTCTGGTGTTATTAATTTTGGTAAAGAAACTAAAGGTAAACGAAGACTTATTATTACTGAGTCAGATAAGGTTTCGCATGAGGAGTTAATACCAAAATGGCGTAATATCTCAGTATTTGAAGGCGAGAAGGTTGTCAGAGGTGAAGTCGTAGCAGATGGCCCTCCAAATCCGCATGATATATTAAGACTTCTTGGCGTCGGAGCACTAGCGAACTACATAGTGAATGAAGTTCAAGATGTATATAGATTGCAGGGTGTAAAAATTAATGACAAACATATTGAAACAATTGTGCGTCAGATGTTACGTAAGAGAGTAATAACAGCAGCTGGCGACTCTAAATTCTTAGTAGGTGAGCATATAGAAGATACTGTCATGTTAGCTGAGAACGATAAATTAATAGGAGCTAATAAAATCCCAGCTACTGGAACTCCAATTTTATTGGGGATTACAAAAGCATCATTAGCTACTGAATCATTTATTTCAGCAGCATCTTTCCAAGAAACAACGAGAGTGTTAACTGAAGCTGCGGTTAGTGGAAAAATTGATGATTTGCGTGGATTAAAAGAAAATGTGATGGTAGGACGGCTTATTCCAGCAGGAACAGGTTATACCTATCATGCAACAAGAAAAGCTAAAAAAGCTAAAGCTCAAGAAGCAGAAGCTGCGCCAGCAAAAGTGACGGCCAGTGATGTAGAACATGCATTAAGTGAAGCCTTGAATGCAGATGAGCGCAAAGAAGGTGAAGTATAGGAGTATTGAGGAAATTTAATGTATAAATGACTCTTGACAATAGGGTCATTTATATCATAGAATCCTGCCTCTTTATGTTTATGAAATATTTGTTAAAAGTTCGGAGTTACAATACATGGCTACCATCAATCAGCTAGTAAGAAAACCTCGCGTGCAAGTAAAGCGTAAGAGCAATGTGCCTGCGCTGCAATCATGTCCACAAAGACGAGGAGTATGTACACGGGTATATACAACTACACCAAAGAAGCCTAACTCAGCTATGCGGAAAGTTGCTCGTGTGCGTTTAACCAATGGGTATGAAGTTTCATCTTACATTGGTGGTGAAGGCCATAATTTGCAAGAGCATTCCGTTGTATTAATACGCGGTGGTAGGGTAAAAGATTTGCCTGGGGTTAGATATCACACAGTTAGAGGAAGTTTAGATACCTCTGGTGTAAGTGATAGAAAACAAGGTCGTTCAAAGTATGGAACGAAAAAACCTAAAGATAAGAAATAATTGAATAGTAGGAATTTGACATGCCAAGAAGACATGAAGTACCCAAAAGAGAAATTCTTCCAGATCCAAAACATCATAGTGAACTATTAGCAAAGTTTATTAATGTGCTTATGGTTAATGGTAAGAAATCAACAGCTGAAAAGATTATTTATGGTGCTCTAGACCTTTTAGATGACCGCTTGAAAAAAATGAAGCGAGATGATAATGAAGGTGGAGATGGTTCTGGTTCAACAGGTGTTTTGCAGTACTTTGAATTAGCTCTAGATAACGTTCGTCCATCTGTAGAAGTTAGATCAAGGCGAGTTGGTGGAGCGACATACCAAGTGCCTGTTGAAGTAAGAGTTGACAGAAGTATTGCTTTAGGTATGCGTTGGATTGTTCAGTCCTCTAGAAAGCGTGGTGAAAAAGGTATGATGCTAAGACTAGCTGGTGAGTTAGTTGATGCTGCGCAAAACAAAGGTGCTGCAGTTAAGCGAAGAGAAGAAATGCATAAGATGGCTAAAGCTAATCAGCCGTTTGCGCACTTCAGATGGAATTAAGAAATAAACTTTAGACAGATAGAGAGGAACATCTTGTGTCAACAACATCGCTAGAACTTTACCGAAACATTGGAATTGCCGCACACGTTGATGCTGGTAAAACCACAACAACAGAAAGGGTATTATTCTATACTGGTACATCTCATAAAATAGGAGAAGTTCATGATGGCGCAGCCACAATGGACTGGATGGTTCAAGAGCAAGAGCGTGGTATTACAATCACTTCTGCTGCAACCACTTGCTATTGGTCTGGGATGGATAATCAATACACCAAGCATAGAGTAAATATTATCGATACCCCAGGACACGTTGACTTCATGATTGAAGTTGAGCGTTCCTTACGTGTGCTAGATGGAGCAATAGTAGTTTTTGACTCGGTGTCAGGTGTTGAGCCTCAATCTGAAACAGTTTGGAGACAATCTAATAAATATGGTGTTCCAAGAATAGTGTTCGTTAATAAAATGGACCGTATGGGCGCTAATTTTTTAAGAGTTGTTGAGCAGATCAAAAAACGTCTAGGTGCTTGTCCAGTAGTGGTTCAGTTGCCTATCGGTGCAGAAGATTCATTTGTTGGTGTTATTGATCTTATCAAAATGAAAGCTATTCATTGGGATGAAGAGTCTAAAGGTATGTTATTCCAATATCAAGAAATCCCAGCAAATCTAAAAGCACAGTGTGAAGAGTTTTATACACAAATCATAGAAGCTGCTGCAGAAGCATCAGAAGAGTTAATGGAAAAATATCTTGAAGGTGAGGAATTAACTGAAGCTGAAATTAAAAAGGCATTAAGACAGAGAACTATAAATAATGAAATAGTACCAGTATTTTGTGGCTCTGCTTTCAAAAATAAGGGTGTGCAAGCTGTTCTTGATGGTGTGGTTGATTATCTTCCATCCCCTTTGGAAATTCCACCAATTAAAGGTGTTGATGAAAATGGCGAAGATGACACAAGAAAAACATCTTATGATGTACCATTTTCAGCTCTAGCATTTAAGATTGCAACAGATCCGTTTGTTGGAACTTTAACTTACTTTAGAGTTTACTCTGGTGTGTTAAAGTCAGGTGATACAGTTTATAACTCAGTTAAAGGTAAGCGCGAAAGAATTGGTCGTTTATTACAAATGCACGCAAATTCTCGTGAAGAAATAAAAGAAGTCCGTGCGGGTGATATCGCAGCAGCTGTTGGTTTGAAAACAGTTACTACTGGCGATACATTATGTGATCAAAATAAAGTTATTATATTAGAAAGAATGGATTTCCCTGAGCCAGTTATTGCTGTGGCTGTTGAGCCAAAAACTAAGGCTGATCAAGAAAAGATGGGTATTGCGCTTGGTAAATTAGCACAAGAAGATCCTTCGTTTAGAGTTCATACGGATGAAGAATCAGGGCAAACTATTATTCAAGGTATGGGCGAGCTTCACCTTGAAATTATTGTTGATAGAATGCGACGTGAGTTCTTTGTTGAGGCAAATGTAGGAAAACCTCAAGTTGCTTATCGTGAAACTCTTAAATCTCCAGTTGAACAAGAAGGTAAGTTCGTAAGACAATCAGGTGGACGTGGACAATACGGGCATGTCTGGTTGAAAATCGAACCTCGTGCTCTTGGAGATGGTTATGAGTTTGTTAACGCTATAGTTGGTGGTGTTATACCAAAAGAATACATACCTGCTGTTGATAAAGGTATTCAAGAGCAAATGCAAAATGGTGTTATAGCTGGTTACCCAGTTGTAGATGTTAAAGTAACTTTATTTGATGGTTCATTCCACGAAGTGGATTCAAGTGAAATGGCATTCAAAATTGCTGGTTCTCAGTGTTTCAAACAGGGTGCGCAAAAAGCAAAACCTGTATTGTTAGAGCCAGTAATGCAAGTAGAAGTTGTCACCCCTGAAGATTATATGGGTGATGTTATGGGTGATTTAAGCCGTCGCCGTGGAATTGTGCAAGGCATGGACGAATCTCCAGCAGGGCGTGTAATTAGAGCCGAAGTTCCATTAGCCGAAATGTTTGGCTACTCTACTGATCTACGTTCAGCAACTCAAGGTAGAGCAACTTATACAATGGAGTTTGCAAAATATTCAGAAGCTCCAGCAAGTATTGCTGAAGCAATTATAGATAAGAAATAGAGGTATTCAGAAATGGGAAAGGAAAAATTTGATCGCAGTAAGCCACACTTAAATGTAGGTACGATAGGTCACGTAGATCATGGTAAGACAACATTAACGGCGGCGATAGCGACGGTAATGGCGGCGAAGCATGGTGGTACGGCGAAGAAGTATGATGAAATTGATGCTGCACCGGAAGAGAAGGCAAGAGGAATAACGATATCTACGGCGCATGTTGAGTATGAATCAGCAGTAAGACATTATGCACACGTAGACTGCCCAGGCCACGCTGACTATGTAAAGAATATGATTACAGGTGCTGCGCAGATGGACGGAGCTATACTAGTAGTATCAGCAGCAGATGGTCCTATGCCGCAAACGAGAGAACACATATTGTTATCAAGACAAGTAGGTGTACCATACATACTTGTATATTTAAACAAAGCAGATATGGTTGATGATGCTGAGTTATTAGAACTAGTAGAAATGGAAGTAAGAGATTTACTAAGTTCATACGATTTTCCTGGAGATGATACGCCGATTGTAGTTGGTTCTGCGTTGAAGGCTCTAGAAGGAGATACGAGTGAAATAGGGGTACCATCAGTAGAGAAGCTAGTAGAAACTATGGATGCTTATATACCACAACCAGTAAGAAACATAGACAAAGAATTTTTGTTACCGATTGAAGATGTATTTTCAATATCTGGAAGAGGAACGGTAGTAACTGGAAGAATTGAAAGTGGAATAATCAAAGTTGGTGAAGAAATAGAGATAGTAGGAATAAGACCTACTACGAAGACCACTTGTACAGGCGTAGAGATGTTCAGAAAGCTACTAGACGAAGGTCGAGCAGGAGACAACGTAGGGATATTACTACGTGGAACTAAGCGAGATGAAGTAGAAAGAGGGCAAGTACTAGCTAAGCCAGGTACAATCAAGCCACATACTAAGTTTGAAGCTGAAGTATATGTATTGTCAAAAGATGAGGGTGGAAGACATACACCATTTTTCAATGGATATCGACCACAATTTTATTTCCGCACGACAGACGTAACTGGAACATGCGATTTACCATCAGGAATAGAAATGGTGATGCCAGGTGATAATGTTAAATTAACAATTAATTTACATGCACCAATCGCGATGGTTGAAGGTTTAAGATTTGCTATCCGTGAAGGTGGCAGAACTGTTGGTGCTGGTGTTGTTGCTAAAATTATAGAGTGATTAAAATGAGTAATAATCAAAATATTAAAATACGTCTTAAGTCTTTTGATCATACTATGATTGACTTGTCTACTCGTGAAATAGTTGAAACGGCGAAACGTACAGGAGCACAAATTCGTGGTCCTATACCTTTGCCAATTCGTAAAGAGAAGTTTTCTGTACTTATTTCTCCGCATGTGAATAAAGACGCTCAAGATCAATACGAGATCAGAACACATAAAAGACTAGTAGTAATTGTAAATCCTACTGAAAAAACTGTTGATGCCTTAATGAAGCTTGATTTAGCTGCAGGTGTAGACGTACAAATTAGTTTGGATGATTAATAAGATTTAGCTCAATTCTATTATTGAGCTTTTTAATAAAATTTTCCTTCAAGTACTTCCATTACGTAAGGTACTTGAAGGAAAAATACCATGATGAGAGTGAGGTGTTAAGATATGATCGGTTTACTAGGTCGTAAAATCGGTATGACACGAGTATTTACCGCAGATGGAAATTCTATTCCTGTATCTGTAGTTGAAGTGCACCCAAATCGTGTTTCACAGCTAAAAAGTACTGAAACCGATGGGTATAATGCGGTTCAATTAACTGCAGGAACAAAAAAAACAAGTCGAGTTAGCAAACCAATGGCTGGCCACTTTGCGAAAGCTGAGGTTGAAGCTGGTGATATGCTTTGTGAATTCCGTGTTGATTCTGTTTCTGATTACAAATGTGGACAGGAAATAGCAATCAGTGATGTATTCAAAGAAGGTCAATTAGTTGATGTTTCTGCCATTTCTAAAGGTAAAGGTTTCGCAGGTACAGTAAAGCGCCATAATTTTAGAACTCAAGATGCTACTCATGGTAACTCTTTATCACATAGAGTTCCTGGATCAATTGGTCAAAATCAAACTCCAGGTAGAGTATTTAAAGGTAAGAAAATGGCTGGGCAAATGGGTAACAAACGAGCAACCATCCAGACTCTTCAAATCGTAAGCTTGAATGATGAGAAAAATATTATTCTAATTAAAGGCGCAATACCAGGGGCTCCTGGTGCACGAGTTGAGGTTAAGCCAGCCGTTAAACATCTGGAAAGGAGCGAGTAATGCAATCTAAAACTAGAGATACAAGCGCTGAAATCAAATTAGACCCAACTGTGTTTGATTGTGACTTCAATGAAGGGCTAGTGCATCAAGCTGTTGTAACCTATCTAAATAATGCTAGAAGTGGTAACAGTGCACAAAAGACTAGAGCCGAAGTAAGAGGCGGTGGTCGTAAACCTTGGAACCAAAAAGGGTCAGGTAGAGCCAGAGCTGGTACTATATCAAGTCCAATTTGGCGTAAAGGTGGTGTTACTTTTGCATCTAAGAAGCGTGATTACACACAAAAAATCAATAAAAAAATGTACAAACGAGCATTACGTAGTATAATCTCCGAGCTGTACCGTTTGGATAACCTAGTAATTATTAGTGACTTTAAGTGTGACTCATTGAAAACAAAGGATTTCTTGAAAAAAATGGATTTCTTAAAAGTAGATGGTGCTCTTATAGTCATGAGTGAAATTGGTGAATACGAATATTTGGCATCAAGAAATCTCATTCAGTATGACATTTGTGATGTTGAAGCTTTAGACCCAGTTTTACTTTTAAGTTATAACCAAGTCTTAATGACAGAAAGTGCAATTAGGCAATTAGAGGAGCAGTTATCATGAATGCTGAGAAAATTTTGATGGTTATTAATCAACCTCACACCTCAGAAAAATCAACTCTTCTTGCAGATAAGTATAAGCAATATACTTTTAAAGTTCTTAAATCAGCAACTAAGAACGAGATAAAACATGCAGTTGAGCAGTTGTTTAATGTTAAAGTTAAGAATGTCTCGGTAATGAATGTTAAAGGTAAAAACAAACGCTTTAGGCAACAAGCTGGTAAGAGAAGTGATTGGAAAAAGGCTTTTGTTTCTTTACATCAAGACTACGACATTGATTTCACAGTGACAGAATAAGGTAGAATATAAGATGGCATTAGTAATATCAAAACCGACGTCACCTGGTAAGCGTGGTCAAATAAAAGTAGTTCATAATGATATTCACAAAGGGAAACCTTTTGCACCGTTAATTGAAAAGTTATCAAAAACTGGTGGTAGAAATAATTATGGCCGAATTACAGTGCGTCATATTGGTGGTGGTGCAAGAGCGCAATACCGCTTAGTAGACTTTAAGCGACAAAAGGATAATATCCCAGCTATAGTTGAACGTATTGAATACGATCCTAATCGTTCCGCTCTAATTGCTTTGTTGTTATATAAAGACGGCGAGAGAAGATACATCATTGCTCCAGATGGTTTGAAGCAAGACCAAGAAATTGTTAGTGGTGATAATGCAGCTATTTCTGTTGGAAATTGTTTACCTCTCAAAAATATGCCTCTTGGTATTGTAATACATAATGTTGAGTTAAAACCTGGTAAAGGTGCTCAGTTATTACGTAGCGCTGGTTGTAGCGGACAAATCGTAGCTAAAGAAGGAGCATATGCAACTCTAAGACTACGATCTGGCGAAATGCGAAAAGTGTTATTAGCTTGTCGAGCTGTTGTCGGTGTTGTTAGCAATAGTGAACATAGTTTACGTGTACTAGGAAAGGCTGGTGCGAATCGTTGGCGTGGTGTTCGTCCAACAGTTCGCGGTGTAGCTATGAACCCTGTTGACCATCCACATGGTGGTGGTGAGGGTAAAACTTCTGGTGGTCGTCACCCAGTATCGCCATGGGGTGTACCTACGAAGGGTTACAAAACAAGAAGCAATAAGCGGACTGACAGATTTATAGTCAGAAGAAGTAAGAAAAAATAATTAAGAGGGTATTATAGTGGCACGTTCTATAAGAAAAGGTCCTTTTATCGATCTACACTTACTAAGAAAAGTGGAAGATGCGGTAACGACTAAGTCAAAAAAACCAATAAAGACCTGGTCAAGACGTTCAACAATTATTCCTGATATGATTGGCTTAACAATAGCCGTTCATAATGGTAGAGATCATGTTCCTGTATTCATAACAGATAATATGGTTGGTCATAAACTAGGTGAGTTTGCCATGACTCGTACATTCAAAGGTCACTCTGGCGACAGAAAAGCCAAAGGCAAATAAGAGGCGAAGATGGAAGTTACAGCAAGTTTAAAAAATGCAGCATTATCTGCTCAAAAATGCAGACTAATTGCAGATATGATTCGTACTATTGATGTATCTGAAGCAGTTGATATCTTGAAATTTACTCCTAAAAAGGGTGCTAAATTAGTTCTTAAAGTTTTAGAGTCTGCAATTGCTAACGCAGAGAATAACAATGGCGTAGATATTGATGAACTAAAAGTAAGCAAGATTTATGTGGATGAGGCTAAAAGTCTTAAGCGCGTAAGTGCTCGTGCTAAAGGTAGGGCAAATAGAATCACTAAACGAAATTGCCACATTACCATCAAAGTTTCGGACGAGGATTAATTATGGGACAGAAAGTAAATCCAATCGGAATTCGATTAGGAATTAATAAAGAATGCAATTCAAATTGGTTCGCCACTAAAAATTATGCTGAATTATTGAATCAAGATATCAATTTGAGAAATGAACTTAAAACTAAATTTGCTGCTGCAGCAATAAGTAATATTCATATTTCAAGGCCTGCGAATAATGCAGTTGTAACTATCCACTCAGCTAGACCTGGTGTTCTTATCGGAAAGAAAGGTGGTGGAATAGAAGGTTTGAAAGCGGAAATTGCTTCTAAACTTGGTGTGCCAGTTCACTTAAATGTAGAAGAAGTACGTAAGCCTGATCTGGATGCAAATTTGGTTGCTCAGGGTATAGCTCAACAATTAGAGCAAAGGGTAATGTTCAGACGAGCAATGAAAAGAGCCGTAACTACTGCATTAAAAGCTGGAGCTAAAGGTATTAAAATTTGTGTTAGCGGA
>MHBB01000046.1:0-19119 GCA_001803185.1 Legionellales bacterium RIFCSPHIGHO2_12_FULL_35_11 | reverse complement strand
TTAAGGCAGATATAGATTATGGAACAGCGGAATCTAAAACTACCTACGGTATTATTGGAGTTAAAGTTTGGATATTCAAAGGCGAAGCTACCAAACAAAAAGCTCAACTTACTGATGGTAAATGAGTTAGCGAGGATTTTTAATTATGTTAATGCCAAAAAGAACAAAATATAGAAAGCAAATGAAAGGCCGAAATCGAGGTCTTGCAAATCGAGGTAGTAAAATTAGTTTCGGTGAGTTTGGTTTAAAAGCAACAGAACGTGGACGTTTAACTGCTCGTCAAATCGAAGCAGCACGTCGTGCAATGACCAGACATATTAAACGTGGTGGCAAGATATGGATTCGAGTGTTTCCAGATAAACCTATCACAAAAAAACCACTGGAAGTAAGACAAGGTAAGGGTAAAGGTAGCGTTGAATACTGGGTTGCACAAATTCAACCAGGTAAAATTCTTTTTGAAATGGAAGGAGTTTCTAGAGAGTTAGCTATTGAGGCATTTGATTTAGCTAAAGCAAAATTGCCCTTTAAAGTTGTGTTTGAAGATCGCAAGGTGATGTAATGAAAACTTTAGAAGAATTGAGAAAAATGTCAATTGATGAATTGCAAGCTGAAGTAATAGTGCTCAGAAAAAACCAGTTCAATTTACGATTGAAAAAGGCAAATGGTGCATTAGATAAGACGCATGTCGTTGGTCAAGTACGAAAAGCTATTGCACGCGTTAAAACTATAATAGTTGAAAAGGCGGATCGTCATGACTGATAAAGTATTAAATGAGAAAGTATTAAACGGTAGATTAGTTGTAGGAAAGGTTGTTAGTGATAAGATGGAAAAAACCATTGTTGTAGAAGTTGAACGACAAGTTAAACATAAACTATATGGCAAAATTATTCGTCGCAAAACAAAACTACATGCACATGATGAAAAGCAAGTTTGCAAAATAGGTAATATAGTAAAAATTCAAGAATCCAGACCTATTTCTAAAACAAAAACATGGGTATTGGTTGAAGTAATTTCCTAAAATATAATTATTCCCTTTTAAATGTGAAAAAGGACTGATATAATCAGCAACCTTTTTTTGTATTTGAATTTGAGCTGGAGAAAAAAATGATACAAATGCAGACAGTGCTCGATGTCGCAGATAACAGTGGTGCACGTAAGGTTATGTGTATCAAAGTCTTGGGTGGTTCTCACAGACGATATGCAAGAATCGGCGATATTATCAAAGTTTCCATTAAGGATGCTTTGCCTAGAAGTAAGGTTAAAAAGGGTTCTGTAATGAATGCAGTTGTGGTAAGAACTGCTCAGGGAGTTCGCAGGAATGATGGTTCATTAATAAGATTTGATGGTAATGCAGCTGTCTTATTAAATAACTCATATGAACCTTTAGGCACTAGAATATTTGGCCCTGTAACTCGCGAGTTAAGAGAAAGATTTATGAAGATTATTTCTCTTGCTGCAGAAGTACTGTAGAAGGAAAGGTTATGAAACGCATTAAAAAGAACGACACAGTTATTGTTATTGCTGGTAGAAGTAAAGAACACACAGGTCAGGTAATTCGTGTGATAGATGATAAAGTTTGGGTTGCTGGCGCAAATCTTATAAAGAAACATGTTAAACCTAACCCGCAACTTGAGCAAAAAGGTGGAATAATACCTATGGAAGCTCCAATTCACATCTCAAATGTTGCGATTTACAATGAAACAACAAAAAAGGCAGACAGGGTTGGATTTAAGACAGTTGAAAAAGACGGTAAAGCTAGCAAAGTTCGATATTTTAAATCGAATGGTGAGTTAGTAGACCTTATTTAATTGGGTGGTTGAAATGGCTAGACTAAAAGATTTATACGGTAAAACAATCGTCGATATGATGATGAAGAAATTTGGCTATAGTAGCGTTATGCAAGTGCCAAAGATTAAAAAAATTACTTTAAACATGGGTGTTGGTGAAGCAGTGACTGATAAGAAAGTTATGGCTTTTGCTGTTGAAGATTTAACAAGAATCTCAGGACAAAAACCCGTGGTTACTCTTGCTAAAAAATCTATTGCTGGGTTTAAAATTCGTGACGGCTGGCCAATAGGTTGTAAGGTTACACTGCGCGGTACAAAAATGTATGAGTTTTTAGATAGACTTATCACTATAACTTTACCACGAGTACGCGATTTTAGAGGTCTAAATCCTAAAGCATTTGATGGAACTGGAAACTATAGCTTAGGTATTCAAGAACAGATCGTTTTCTCTGAAATAGATTTCGATAAGATAGATGTTATCCGTGGGCTAGACATTTGCATCAATACTTCAGCTAAAAACGACGCTGAAGCTAAGGCCCTTTTAGAAGCATTTGATTTTCCGCTTAAAGATAGAAACTGAAAAAGGTGAGATTGTGGCTAAAAAAGCAATGATACAAAAAGAAAACGATAAATTAGCTCTAGTTAAGAAGTATAGAGAACGTAGATTTGAGTTAAAAAAAATCATCAAATCATCAACTGATTTTGAAACTATAATGGAAGCGCAAGAAAAATTGGCAAGATTACCAATTAATTCTTGTTCTATACGTGGCACTAGAAGATGTAAACAATGCGGCAGACCACATGCTGTTTATAAAAAATTTGGTTTGTGCAGAATTTGTTTACGTAAGCAATTAATGTCTGGCAATGTAACCGGTGGGCGTAAATCTAGCTGGTAATTTGAATTAATTTGGAGAATGACTGTGAGTATGCAAGATCCAATTGCTGATATGTTTACTAGAATTAGAAACGCTCAGCAAGCAAAGCATGAAAATGTAGAGCTTTTATCTTCTATTATGAAAGAAGAAATTGCTAAGGTACTTAAAGAAGAAGGTTATATAGCTAACTATTCAGTAGAAGCATTAGAAAATAATTCTAAATCTATGAGTATAGAACTAAAGTATTTTAAAGGGCGTCCTGTAATATCTAAAATTAAACGTGTTAGCAGACCTGGTTTACGCATTTACAAAACAGTTAAAGAATTAAAACCAGTACCAGGTTTTGGTATTTTAATTGTATCTACGCCAAAAGGTGTTATGTCTCATGCAGCAGCCAAGGCTCAAAACGTTGGTGGTGAAATTATTGGTGAAGTTGCGTAAATCATAGCGAGGAAAGAAATGTCAAGAGTAGCAAAAAATCATATCTTACTACCTAAAGATGTTGATATTACAGTAGGAAACGAATGCGTTACTGTTAGTGGACCTAAAGGTAGTCTGACGCAACATTGCAATCGCCTTGTTAGCATAACTAAAAATGGTGAAGAAAATAATGTAATTCACTTTAAGCCAGCAGCAAATGACCCAGAAGCTTGGGCACAAGCTGGAACTGTAAGAGCTTTAGTGGCTAATATGATTGAAGGTGTAACTAAGGGTTTTGAAAAGACTTTAGAGTTGGTTGGTGTAGGATATAGAGCTCAAGTTAAACCTGGAGCTGTTGTTTTATCTCTAGGCTTTTCACATCCTGTGGAATACCAACTAAGCAGTAGTGTTTCAGCAGAAACCCCTAACAATACAACACTGGTATTAAAGAGTATCGATAAGCAGTTGTTGGGACAAGTTGCCGCAGAAATTAGAGCGTATCGTCCACCAGAACCTTATAAAGGTAAAGGTATTAAATATGCTGGCGAAGTTATTGTTCGTAAAGAAGCCAAGAAAAAATAGGATTTAAATTATGAATAAAGAAACAGCTCGTAAGAGAAGAGCGAAAAAATCAAGAGCAGTTATAAGAAATGCTAGATCAAGTCGTCCAAGATTGGTAGTTCATCGTAGTTGCTCGCATATTTATGCTCAAATTCTTGTAACAGGTGATAACGGAGATTTAGTAATTGCATCTGCATCGACTGTAGATAAAGAATTACGTACAAAGCTAGAAGGTAATAAAGTAGACCAAGCTGTTCAAGTTGGCAAATTACTAGCTGAACGTGCTACGAAGAATGAGATTAAAGATATAGCTTTTGATAGAGCAGGCTATAAGTACCATGGTCGAGTAAAAGCGTTAGCTGATGGTGCTCGTGAAGGCGGCTTGAATTTTTAAGGAACAAATATGGCATTTGATGATAATAAGACAGATGGATATCAAGAAAAATTAGTATCCGTTACAAGAACTGCGAAAGTAGTTAAAGGTGGTAGAGTTTTTGGATTTGCTGTCCTTGTGGTAATAGGCGATGGCCGAGGTAAAGTTGGCTATGGCCGCGGTAAAGCCCGAGAAGTACCAATAGCCATACAAAAAGCTATGGACCATGCTAGAAAAAATATGGTTTATATTCCATTAAGAGGTACTACTATCCATCATGAAATTTCTTGGGACTACGGTGCATCTAAAGTTTTCATGAAGCCCGCTTCTGAAGGTACTGGAATTATTGCTGGTGGTGCTATGCGAGCTGTGCTTGAGGTTCTTGGTGTGCAAAATATTTTGGCTAAAAGTATAGGGTCTACCAATCCAAGCAATATTGTTCGTGCTACTATTGGCGCGTTAACTAATATAGGTACTCCAGATTATGTTGCTGCAAAACGTGGCATTACTGTAGAAAAATTAATGGAAGCGCAATAATGACTAAGACTAAAACATTACAAGTTAAACTTGTTAAAAGTTTAATTGGTAGGATTCCTAAGCACATAGAAATTGCAAAACAATTAGGCTTGAAAAAAATCAATTCTCAAGTTGTTCATAATGATATCCCCTCAATACGTGGATTGATTAGCAAGATTTATTATTTGGTAGAAGTAGAGGAGCAAGTATAAATGAGATTAAATACTCTTTCTCCTGATGAAGGTTCCCGTAAAAACCGTAAAAGAGTTGGTCGCGGAATTGGTTCTGGATTAGGTAAAACATGCGGACGTGGTCATAAAGGACAAAAGTCTAGAGCTGGTGGTTTCACAAAGATTAATTTCGAAGGTGGACAAATGCCATTGCAAAGACGTCTTCCTAAGTTTGGTTTTAAATCTAGAATCTCTCCAAGTGTTGACGAACTTACTTTGTCTGAAATTGGTATGATATCTGCGGATGTGATTGATATAAATGCAATTCGTGAAGCTGGATTAATTTCTGCATCAATTACTCGAGTTAAAGTTATTTTGTCCGGCGAGCTAACTAAACCAGTTAAGTTAAAGGGAATAGGGGTAACTATTGGCGCAAGAAAAGTAATCGAAGAACTTGGTGGAAGTATAGAAAAGTGATTATGAAAAACCAAAAACAGAATGGATTATCTCAAGGCGGCCTTACTGAGTTAAAGTCGAGGTTGCTTTTTGTTATGTTAGGTATATTAGTTTATAGATTAGGTGCTCATATTCCAGTGCCTGGCCTTGATCCGCAAAGATTAGCTAATTTCTTTAACCAACAACAAAACACTATTTTTGGTTTATTTAACATGTTTTCTGGTGGTGCATTATCACGTGTAACAGTGTTTGCAATTGGGATAATGCCCTATATATCTGCTTCAATTATCATTCAGCTATTCTCTGTCGTGGTTCCTTCTTTAGAACAGTTAAAGAAGGAAGGAGAATCTGGAAGAAGAAAAATTAACCAATATACTAGGTATTTAACATTAATATTTTCTATATTTCAGTCCTTTGGGATGGCTAGATGGTTAGCTGGGCAGCATATAGCGCTAAATGTAGACTTGGTGTTTTATTTTACAGCGGTTGTCACATTAATTACTGGGACAATGTTCCTTATGTGGCTAGGTGAGCAAATGACCGAAAAGGGTGTAGGGAATGGTATTTCCTTGATAATTTTCTCTGGAATAGTTTCAAGTATGCCAAATGCATTGGGTTCTTTATTTCAACAAGTGAAAGAAGGCCAAATGCAGTTAATTTCTGTTGTCTTTATTGCAACTATAGTTGTAATTGTTACTGGTTTTGTTGTCTTTATGGAAAGAGGTCAACGTAGAATAAGAGTCAATTATGCTCAACGCACTCAGGGCCGAAAAGTTTATGCCGCGCAAACCAGCCACTTACCTTTGAAAATAAATATGGCAGGTGTTATACCACCTATTTTTGCATCCAGCTTAATTTTTTTACCAGCCACTTTAGCTCAGTTTTTTGGTAATGCAAAAGGTATGAGTTGGTTAAGCACAGCTGGCATGATTCTTTCTCCAGGTCAACCGTTGTATCTAATTGTTTACGCCGGGGCAATATTGTGTTTTGCATTTTTTTATACAGCTTTAGTTTTTAATCCTAAAGATACAGCTGATAATTTAAAAAAATCCGGTGCATACATTCCTGGAATACGACCAGGTGAACAGACAATGAGATACATCGATACTGTAATGACTAAGTTAACTTTGGTAGGGGCGTTATATTTAGTAGTAGTTTGTTTACTACCTCAAATTTTAATGTATACCTGGCATGTTCCGTTTTACTTCGGTGGTACTTCTTTATTAATTATAGTGGTTGTGATTATGGATTTTGTGGCTCAGGTTCAGGCACATTTAATGACACAACAATATGATTCTTTATTGAAGAAATCTAATTTCAAAGGCGGTAAAATGCCTGGTTTATTATAAAAATTTGGAGTTATAAATGAAAGTTAGAGCATCAGTTACGCGTATTTGCAGAAACTGTAAGATTGTTAAACGCAAAGGAACAATTCGTGTTATTTGTAAAGATGCACGACACAAACAAAAGCAAGGGTAAACTCCCTTGATTTTTTTATAAGATAATAGTAATATTCTCTTCCTTTCTGGTAGAGCATAATAATGATCGGAGAAATGAATGGCTCGTATTGCAGGTGTTAATATAGCTGATAATAAACATGTTGTTATAGCATTAACCTCTATTTATGGAATCGGTAGATCGATTTCTAAAAAGCTTTGTAAGGATCTTAACTTAAATCCAGCTTCTAAGGTTTCAGAGTTATCTGAAGAACAATTGGAAAGCTTAAGAGAAGAAATCGCGAAAATGACTGTCGAGGGAGATCTGCGTAGAACAGTTTCTATGAACATTAAGCGTCTAATGGATTTGGGTTGCTACCGAGGTTTGAGACATAGACGTGGGCTTCCACTACGAGGACAAAGAACCAAAACGAATGCTAGAACACGAAAAGGTCGTCGTAAAGGTACTAATAATTAATCACTTTTAGGAAAGTTAGATGGGTATAGGTAAGGCAAAACAAAAGAAGGTCAAAAAGAAGGTTAAAAAAATTGTTACGGACGGAATAGTTCACGTTCATGCATCTTTTAACAATACAATTGTAACCTTTACTGACAGACAAGGTAACGCTCTATGTTGGGCAACTTCTGGTGGTTCTGGTTTCCGTGGCTCAAGGAAAAGTACTCCTTATGCTGCGCAAATTGCAACTGAGAAAGCATCATTAGTCGCTAAAGAGTATGGCATGAAGTCTGTAGCTGTCTTGATTCATGGACCTGGACCGGGTCGAGAATCAACTATTCGTGAGTTGATAGCTCAAGAATTTAAGATCGTTGAAATTACAGATGTTACAGGTATTCCACATAATGGCTGTAAACCTTCGAAAAAACGACGAGTATAAGATTTGGGAGTAATAAATGGCTAGATATCTTGGTCCAAAATGTAAATTATCGCGTAGAGAAGGCACTGATTTACTTCTTAAAAGTGGTGTGCGCGATCATAAATCAAAGTGTAAATCTGGAAGTTTGCCTGGTCAGCACGGAGCTAATAAGCCTCGTTTGAGTGACTATGGTGTTCAGTTGCGCGAAAAGCAAAAAATCCGTAGATTCTATGGAATTTTAGAGAATCAATTTAGACTATATTATAAAAATGCAGCTAGAAAAAAGGGTGCTACAGGTGAAAACTTGATGTCATTTTTAGAAAGCAGACTAGATAACGTAGTTTACCGTTTAGGTTTTGCCAGTACAAGAGCTGAAGCAAGACAGTTAGTTTCTCATAAATCCATTTTAGTGAATGATGAACTTGTGAATATTCCTTCTTATTTGGTTTCTCCAGATGATATAATTTCTGTCAGACCAAAAGCTAGAAAGCAAGGTCGTATTTCAGCTGCAATGGCTTTGTCAGAGCAAAGAGGAACATGTGACTGGATGAGTATTGACGCAGGTAATTTTAAAGGAACATATTTAAGAAATCCTAGTTTGGATGATCTATCTGCCGAATTTAACGTTAACTTGGTGGTAGAACTTTACTCTAAGTAAGATTGGAGACATGTATTTATGTATACAGATATTAATGAAATGTTAACACCGAAAGTTTTAAAGGTTCAGTCTGATATGTTGTTTCATTCACGTATAGTATTAGAGCCTCTAGAGCCAGGTTATGGTTACACTTTAGGTACAGCTCTTCGACGAATATTGATGTCATCTATGCCAGGTTGTGCTATTACTGAAGTATCAATAGATGGCGTGTTGCATGAGTACAGTACTTTAGAAGGTGTGGAAGAAGATGTAATTAATATTCTTCTTAACTTAAAAGAAGTTGCTGTTCGAATGGAAGTTGGAAATTCAGCAACATTAACTGTAGATAAGAAAGGTCCAGGGCAAGTTACAGCTGGAGATATTCAGTTAACTCATGGCGTGGAAATATTAAATTCTGGGCTTGTTATTGCTAACTTGAATGAATATGGGCATTTAAAAATGCAATTAACAGTAGAAAAGGGAATAGGCTATCATTCTGCCGACTTTACCCCTATGTCTTATGATGACGAATTGCAGAAAAAAACTGTAGGGAAATTAAAAATAGATAATACTTTTTCTCCAGTAAAAAAGGTAGCATATTTTGTTGATAAAACTCGTGTTGAAAATCGTACTGACTTAGATAAGCTAACTATAGAGTTGCAAACTGATGGTACGTTAGACCCAGAGGAAGCAATAAGAATATCAGCAAGTATACTACAAAGACAACTATATGCTTTTGTTGATATGTCTTATGAAGAAGAAAAGGAAGATAAAAATCCTTTAAACGATATTGATCCATCATTATTGAAATCTGTTGATGATTTAGAGTTAACAGTTCGTTCGGCAAATTGTTTAAAAGCTGAAAATATCTTTTTAATTGGTGATTTAGTTCAAAAAGCTGAAAACGAACTTCTTAAAACGCCTAATTTAGGCAAAAAGTCACTGACTGAAATTAAGGATGTATTAGCGTCCCGAGGTTTATCTTTAGGAATGACGCTTGAGAATTGGCCGCCAAAACATCTAGGCGAGTAAGATTAGTAGGAGTATAAATTATGCGCCATCGCAAATCAGGTCGAAGTTTAGGCCGAACAAGTAGTCATAGAAGAGCAATGTTTTCAAATATGTGCTGTTCTTTGATAGAGCATGAATTAATTAAAACAACACTAGCTAAAGCAAAGGAGTTAAGAGGTTATATTGAGCCAATTATTACTACTGCTAAAAGCGATAGTGTAGCATCTAGAAGAAGATTGTTTGATAAACTTCGTTCTAAAAGCGCAGTTGGTAAATTATTTACAACATTAGGTCCACGTTATGTAGAGCGACCAGGCGGTTATGTTCGAGTATTAAAGTGTGGATTTCGCAATGGAGATAATGCTCCAATGGCAATTGTTGAATTAGTTGATAGACCAGCTGACATAGAAGTTGTTGAAGAAGAATAATTTCCCCCGCCTATCCAGTTACCACATATTATGATAATTTCGTCATTGCGAGTGTTAGCGAAGCAATCCAGAACGGCATTCTAATTGAAAATCGATCTGGATTGCTTCACTTCGTTCGCAACGACAGCATAATATTTTTCATGCGTATGCCCTGGGTAGTTCCCTAAGTTTTCAAATACTAATATAGACATTATTTTCTAATTCTGGGATTATTTAAAAATATAATTTTTTATGGACTTTCTTCGCATGGTAGCGCAGATTTTAAAATTCTTAGTTCTAGCGTTACTATTTTCTTTAAATTCATGTCTTTTAGTTGGTCCTGATTATAAGGAGCCTGCAAAAAAGGTGGCTGAGCATTGGTCATTAGAGGATAAGAGTGTACGCGAGGCACCGATTAATAATGCGAATTGGTGGGAGCAATTTAAGGATCCGACACTAAGTTGCCTAATGAAGCAAGGTTATCATAATAATATTAATTTACAGGCTGTAGCTGCGAGAGTTTTAAAGGCTAGAGCAATTTTAGCTCAATCGGTTGGTAAATTATATCCTCAGAAGCAAGATATGACTGGTAATTTAATTTATCAAAAGATAGGGGGGCAGGATTTACAATTTGTTTTACCACCTAGTTTTACTACAGCTGTTCTTGGTGCGTCTGCGGCTTGGGAAATGGATTTTTGGGGTAAGTATCGGCGCCAAGTTTTGGCAAATAATGCAAGTTTTCTATCTTCATATGCCGCATATGATAATGCTTTAGTTAGTTTAACTGCGGATATTGCAACAACCTATATAAATATTAGAACTACTGAGGAGTTAATTTCTGTTACTAAGAAGAATATAGCCATTCAAGATATTGGTTTACGAATAGCTGAGGCAAGGTATAAGGAAGGTGAAACTAATTTATTAGATGTTGATTTAGCCAAGACAGAGTTATATAAAACCAAGGCATCATTGCCTAATTTAATGGCTAATTTAAAGAGATATAAAGATTTGTTAGGTGTTTTAGTCGGAACAACCCCAGATCAAGTTGATAAACTTATAGTTAAAAGCTATGGCATTCCTAAGTCACCAAAAAATATAGCGGTCGGTATTCCACATGAGGCTTTAGCTAGGCGTCCAGATGTATATGATGCTAGGCTAAGAGCAATTGCACAATTACATGGAATTGGAGCCACAAAAGCACAATTGTTTCCAGCATTGAGTTTATCTGGAACTTTTGCATTTTCTTCAAATGATATAAATGGTTCTTCTTTAGCTGAGATATTTAATTGGTCAAGCAGAATGGCTTTGGCAGGACCATCATTTTCTTGGCCACTATTAAACTATGGACGGATTACAAATGCGGTAAGACAGCAAGATGCGGCATTTGAAGTGTCTCTCTTGGATTATCAAAATACTGTTTTAAAAGCTCAACAAGAAGTACAAGATAATATAACTAATTTTGTTGAAACAGAAAAATCTGCCATTAATTTAAATGTTTCTAATAATGCAGCAATTCAAGCAACTGATATTTCTATAATTCGTTATCGAGAAGGTGAATCAGATTTTACACCAGTTCTTGATTCAGAGAGACAGCAGCTTGCTGTACAAAGGTCTTTAACATCGGCTAAAGGTGATATTCCAAAAGCCGTGGTTGCTTTGTACCGCTCTCTTGGAGGCGGATGGCAAATTCGTGGTTGTAATGATATTGTTTCAAATCAAGTTAAGTTGGAAATGGCAAAAAGAATTAACTGGGGGAACTTATTAAAACAAGAAAATCATCAACCTCCAAGAACTCAAAAGAAACAAATTGAAGAACTTTATCTACCTAATTGGTAGATGTATTGGCGAATATTATAATGAATATTGATAAAAAAATAGAAATTACTAAAAAAGCCTTATTTGGAATAATCGGATTAGTTATTTTAAGTATGCTAATTAAATCATGTTTTCATGGTAAAGAAGCAGAAGTGCCTTTTCCAAATGTAATAATTGATAATCCTAAGATTAAAAAAATTACAGAATATGTAACACAAACAGGAACTATGGTTGCTTATCAATCGGTAGATTTAGTTGCTAGAGTAGAAGGATTTTTAGAAAAAATTGATTTTATTGATGGTACATTTGTGAAGAAGGGAAAAGAATTATTTATAATTGAACCCAAACCTTATTTAGAAAAGAAAATTGCAGCTGAAGCTGATGTATCTGGAAAAGAAGCTTCTTATAACTATTCTCAGATTGAGTATGACCGGCAAAAGAGGATGTATACGCAAAAGGCTACATCTCTAAATAATGTTCAATCATGGGAGGCAAGAGAAGCGGAGGCAAATGCCAGAGTTGGTGAGTCAATAGCAAACTCTGAAATAGCTAAGATTAATTATAGCTATACGAAAGTTTTTGCTCCTTTTGATGGCAGAATAGGTCGGCATTTAGTGGATACTGGCAATTTAGTTGGGAATGGAGTAGCAACTAATTTGGCGACTATTGAACAAATAGATCCAATTTATGCATACTTTAATTTAAATGAATTAGATTTAATTAAAATTAGAGAAATAGCTAGAAAAAAAAACTTTAACCCAGATAATGTCAGTGAAATTCCTGTCCAGGTAAAAATGCAGAATGAAAAAAAATTTATGCATAAAGGTCATTTAAATTTTGTGAATACAGGATTAAACGCATCTACTGGTACATTAGAATTTAGAGCTTTATTACCTAATCCTGATAATTATTTATTACCCGGATTCTTTGTTCAGGTTCGTATTCCTCTTTCAGATCCGATTGAAAGACTAGTCATTCCAAATACAGCTATTTTATATGACCAGATTGGAGCATATGTTTATACAGTTGATAAAAATAATCTTGTAATACAAGCAAGAGTAACCCTTGGTTCAAAAAGTGGTAGGATGCGAGTAATTCTAGATGGGCTAACAAAAGATGATAACTTAATAGTATCAGGCATCCATAATGCAACTCCAGGTCGGCAGGTTACGCCTATTAAATATGAGGCTAAAACCAAATGATTTCAGAATTTTTTATTGAGCGCCCGGTTTTATCTAATGTTATTGCTTTATTTTTGGTGTTTGTAGGGATTGTGGCTATTAAAATTTTACCAGTCGCACAATATCCTGAAATTGTTCCACCAACAATTCAAGTGTCAACTAGTTACCCAGGGGCAGATGCTACAACATTAATTAAGACAGTTGCTTTGCCAATTGAACAACAAGTTAATGGTGTTGAAAATATGTTGTATATGCAGTCTACAAGCTCAAATACAGGATCTTATAATTTAATTGTTACTTTTAAGATAGGTACAGATTTAAATTTGGCACAAATGCTAGTGCAAAATAGAGTGCAATCGGCCTTAGCTCAATTGCCTGAGCCAGTGCAAAAACAAGGGGTTAAAGTATTACAAAAATCAACAGCAATTTTAGAGTTTATTACACTTACATCTACTGATGGTCGATATGATGGTTTATTTTTAAATAATTACGCAACTATAAATATGCAAAATGAGTTATCGAGGTTACCTGGTGTTGGGAGTGTGGTAATTTTTGGCTCAGGGAATTATGCTATGCGAGTTTGGTTAGATCCCAAAAAAATGTATGTGTATTCATTAAATCCAAGTGATGTTTTACAAGCAATAAGTAATCAGAATAAAGAAATTTCAGCCGGTCAAATTGGTGCACCGCCAATGGTTGGGAATAGTCCATATCAGTTAACGGTTCGTGTGCCAGGGCAATTAACTACACCAGAAGAATATGCAAACATTATTGTCAAAACTATTTCCCGTGAACCAAATCAAACAGCAGATGTGAGCTCAAGTGCTAAGGTGGTTAGAATAAGGGATATTGGCAGAGTTGAGCTTGGCTCAACTAATTATAATCAAAGTGCTAGGTTAAATGGGAAGCCAACAGCAGCGATTGGTATTTATCAGCTTCCTGGGGCAAATGCATTGGAGGTTGCAACTATTGTTGCGAAAACAGTAAAAGAAATGTCTAAAAAATTTCCTCCTGGATTAGAATACAATATTCCATTTAATACAACGATGTTTGTTGATGAGTCAGTTAGCGAGGTTTATCATACTTTATTTGAAGCTGGGATTTTAGTTCTAGTAGTGATTTTAGTTTTTTTACAAAATTTTAGAGCAACGATGGTCCCAGCTACCACGGTTCCAGTGACAATAATTGGCGCATTTATAGCAATGCTTGCTTTAGGGTTTACTATTAATTTAATGACTTTATTAGCGTTAGTTCTAGCAATTGGGATAGTAGTTGATGACGCTATTGTAATAGTTGAGGGCGTAACTCATCATATTGAAAGGGGTATGCCTCCTAAAAATGCTGCTATTACTGCGATGCGGGAATTAATTGGGCCAATTATTGGGATAACGTTAGTTTTAATGGCGGTATTTGTACCAGCCGGATTTATGCCTGGTTTAACTGGAGCTATGTACTCACAGTTTGCATTAGTAATTGCGTCAACCGCATTTATAAGTGCAATCAATGCGGTTACTTTGAAGCCTACGCAATGTGCGCTGTGGCTGAAACCAGTAGATCAATCGAAGAAGAAAAATATTTTTTATCGTTCTTTTGATAAAATCTATAATCCAATTGAAAATGCTTATACAAATTTAATAGACAAACTAGTGAGTCGAGCGAGCTCAGTCTGTACTATTGGCTTTATCTTGATAGGGTTAGCTATTTTTGGATTTAGCAAAATCCCTACTGGATTTATTCCGATTGAAGACCAAGGATATATAGTCTTGAATGTAGTTCTGCCAGATGGGGCAACTTTAAAACGAACGGAAGGTGTCATTAAAAGTCTTGGTGAAAAGGTTAAGATGGTTCCAGGAGTTGACAATGTTATAGGAATTGATGGAATCTCTTTACTTGATAATAGTGCTAATTTAGCAAATGCTGGGGTAATTTATGTTACATTTAAAAGTTGGAGTGAGCGTGGTAAGAAGCAAAATTTAATAGTAATGTATGAGGCATTAAATAAATTAGCGAATGAGGTTATGGATGCTAGTGTAATGGTTGTTGTGCCACCACCAATCCAAGGTTTAGGTTTGTCGGGTGGGTTTCAATTACAAGTTGAAGTAAAAGATGGCTCATTTGACTATGAGAAATTACAAGATGCTACTGATCAGTTAATTAATATTAGCAAAAACCGCCCTGAGCTTGCACATTTAATGACCTCATTCAGAGCGTCTGTTCCACAGGTTTCTGCGCCTATTAATCGCACGAAAGCAGAGTCTTTAGGGGTTTCTTTAAGTGACGCATTTGATACTCTACAAACTTATTTGGGATCATCTTATGTAAACTTGTTTGCTAAGTTTGGTCAGGTATTTCAAGTTTATGTGCAAGCAGATGCAGACTCTAGAATGACAGCGCAAGATGTTAGAAATTTTTATGTACGGAATAACTCCGGAGGAATGGTCCCAATTGGCACGATTACCGACATAAATGAAACCTTAGGTCCAGCGCTCATTTCTATGTACAACTTATATCCTTCTAGTTTGATAAATGGTATGTCTGGGAATGGATATAGTTCTGGGCAGGCAATAAAAGTTATGGAAAATATTTCGGAAAAATTCTTGCCAGCAGGACTGTCATATGAGTGGACTAGTACCGCTTATCAGGAAAAAATCGCAGGAAATTTAAGTTATTATATATTTTTATTATCGCTTGTATTGGTTTATCTAATTTTAGCTGGTCAGTATGAAAGTTGGATATTGCCAGGGTCAATTATCTTAAGTGTGCCGATGGCATTGATTGGTACAGTTGGTGTATTGTCTTTGCTTGGTATAGAAAATAATATGTATACGCAAATTGGGGTGCTGCTATTGATTGCTTTATCAGCTAAAAATGCGATATTAATTGTTGAGGTTGCCAATGAGCAAAGATGGTATCATAATAAATCTATTATTGAATCGGCGGTAATAGGGGCTAAAACAAGATTTAGACCTATAATAATGACTTCTTTTGCTTTTATCTTAGGGGTAATGCCACTTGTTTTTGCAACAGGTGCTGGAGCTAATGCCAGGAAATCTATAGGCATTGCAGTTTGTAGCGGTATGCTGGCTTCAACTTGCTTAGCAGTTGTTTTTGTGCCAGTATTGTATGTATTACTCCAACAATGGCAAGAAGAAAGACGAAGTCATGCAGCAAATGTATGAATCATTAACTAAACTTGCTAGCCTGACTGCCGATATTCTTATCTATCCAACGCATGAGTATACTTGAAAAAAAATATGCGATAAAAATTACAAGTAATGGCCAGGTATTTGAATATTTACGACGTTTTAAAGGGTAAATTATGGAGAGCAAGATTGGATGAAATAAATAAACAGTGGTTAAAACTGATCGCAGAAATCCAGGCTCTTGCCCAGTGTGGTCTTACTTTTACAGAAAATAAATTTGATAAAGATCGCTATACCAGATTAATGGAAATTAGCGCTGAACTTGCGGCATTAAGTTCAAGCAAATCTAAAGAAGTTATTCGTGATATTTTTTCTTTAGAGAAAGGATATGCCACACCCAAGGTTGATGTAAGATCTTTTGTTTTAAAGGATAATAAAGTACTATTAGTTAAAGAACGCTCTGATGGATTATGGACTTTACCAGGAGGTTTTGCAGATGTGAGTGAAACTCCTTCTGAGGCGGTTATAAGAGAAACAAAAGAAGAATCAGGATTTGATGTGTCTGTTATTAAATTATTAGCGTTATGGGACAAGTTAAAGCACGATCATCCTTTACATTGGCCACATATTTATAAGTGTTTTTTTCATTGCAGATATATTTCTGGAGAAGCAAAAGAAAATATTGAAATATCAGAAGTTGATTTTTTCTCATTAGATAAAATACCACCATTATCAACACCAAGAGTAACAGAAACACAATTAAAAAAGTTATTCCAGCTTGCAACCTCACAAGGACCTACAGTTTTTGATTAAACCTAGAAAAAGCAGTTGAGCTCTACTACGAATGCCTACTGCTTTTTCTAGGTTAAATTGATTTAATTTCTTCAATTTTTGCGTCGATTCTTGCGGCTAGATATTCGTCATTTTTATTCATAGATTTTGCAGTTTTTAATTTATTCACTGCATCATGTTTTTCTCCTTGAATAAGATGACATTCAGCTAGTGTAAAATAGGCATAAGCTTTTTTGTTGTTCATTGCCTGCGCTCTAGCTAACTTGTTGCAAATAGCCAAATCTCCACGATATTCCCAGTGAGCTTTTAATAAAATACTTACAGCTTTTGTGTATTGGTTGTCTAACATTAAGGCATTGCCATATTCTAAATAAATCGTATAATTATCAGGATGATTGTTATGCATCTCAGCCAATTTAGCCACAGCATTTTTAATTTGTGAGTCTCCTTCTTCAGCGCGAATTAAAGCTATGAGATAAAATAGGTTAGATGGGTCTTCTGCTATTAATTTTTCTAAAATTAAAATAGCAGCCTTATTTTCCCCCATTTTACTTTTTGTTAGAGCATATCCATACTGACAGACATTTTTGGTGGTGCTTTTCATGCATTCTTTTTTGTAAAATTCTATTAGGTTTTTCGGATCTTTCGTTATTTGGAGTCTAACTAATTCTTTAAATAGACGATAATTTAAATTATCAGGATAATATTTTTTAGCAATATGCAGACTTCTATTTTCTGCTTCGGCAATTCTGTCTTCATCTAACGGGTGGGTTCGTAAAATCGCTGGAATATTATCAGTATAGTAATATCTGGTTGCTTCTTGCATCTTTTTAAAAAAACCAGCCATTCCTCTGGGATCTAACCCAGACTTGATTAACATATCAATTCCGATGCTGTCTGCTTCTTTTTCATTAGATCTAACAAAGCTAATATTATCTTGGGCTATCCCAGTTAGCGAGCCCATCATTGCTCCACTTGCTAAAGTTGGGTTTATAATACCTAAAGCCATTGAGGCAAGTATGCTCGCTATCATGGGAATTCGCATGCGTTTTTGATGTTCCATCATGCGATATAAATGGTGTTGCCGGACGTGCGACATTTCATGCGCCATAACTGCTGCGAGCTCACTTTCATTTTCGGAAGCTAAAATTAATTGTGTGTTAACACCAATGTGTCCGCCTGGGCCAGCGAACGCGTTTATTTCATTTGATTTTACTATAAAAAAATCTGGTTGTTTTTCTAGTTCACCATGCTGCCCAAGTCTTATAGCTAGGTGATTTATATACTCAACTGCAAGTGGATTTCTAAGAATAGCATCAGATTGATTTATTTCTCTTACAAATTCTTTTTCAAGTTGATCTAACTCATCATTTGAATATGCTGAAAATGAATAACAAAATACGGAGTGCAGCATTAGCGCTAATGATATGCATTTATGCCAAAAATTTTGCTTTTGCAACAAAATGGTCTCTCCCTACTACTCAAAATCCTAATTTTTTGTTATACTTCATGGTTATAAAATGTGTGGCTGTTTTATGCATAAACAATTTCTACTTAAAGCTTTAGAACAAGCCTGGCTTGGGAGAGGTAGTTGTTTTCCTAATCCAAGCGTAGGTGCTATAGCTGTACAAAATAATGTTATTATAGCACAAGCTTGGCATCAAGGTGCAGGTATGCCGCATGCTGAAAAATTATTATTAGATAAAATCCCCAAAAATAGTAAAGGGGTTAGTCTATACGTTACACTTGAGCCATGCAATCATTGGGGAAAGACGCCACCATGTGTGAATGCAATAATAAATCATGGTATTGATAGAGTAGTTTATGCTTTTAAAGATCCTAATCCGGTAGTTGCAGCAAATAATACTCCGGAATTATTGAAAAAGCATAAAATTGACGCAATATATTGTGAGGTTCCTGAAGTAACAAAGTTTTACGAAAGTTATCAGCATTGGGTTATTAATAAAACTCCTTGGATAACAGCTAAGATTGCCCAAACTTTTGATGGTAAAATAGCGGGTGCAAATAGTAGACCAATAAAATTATCAAATGATAAATGCAGTGAGTTTACACATTTGCAAAGATTTCATACAGACATAATTTTAACTAGCGCAAAAACAATAAATATTGACAACCCATCTTTAAATGCGCGTTTTCAAGGTGAAATTAGGAAAAAGCATGTTGCTATCATTGATACACGTCTTGAGGTAAATAAAGAGGCATGGTTATTTGAAAAAGCTGAGTGTTATCATATTTTTTATGATGCTAGTTTACTGAAGCCAAAAAAATTTAATAATTGTCGATTTCATGGGGTCTCTGCAGAAAATGGGCAACTTGATTTAAAAAAAATTATTTATCATTTGGGTAGCATGGGGTATCATGATGTCTGGGTGGAGGCAGGTGGTGGACTTTTTAGTTCATTGCATCACGCAAAGTTGGTAAATAGGACTTATATTTATTTGGTACCAATGGTGCTTGGTAGTTCTGCTGTTAGTGCTTATAGGGGTGAAAACTTCTTAGAGTCTTTTAGTAAGATAAGTTGGTGGGCAGAAGAAGATAATATGATTGCGGCTATAGATTGGGATATTTCCAAGTAGTTATACTGGACTTTATGACTTTTTAAAGGCATGTTCTAAAATGCATCTTTGCGAACAAAGTGAAGCT
>MHBB01000045.1:3264-3566 GCA_001803185.1 Legionellales bacterium RIFCSPHIGHO2_12_FULL_35_11 | reverse complement strand
TCATTTTGAACTGTTGCAAAATTTGCAACAGTTGAATTTTTGTCCAATTCTCTAGATTCATAAATATTCTTCAGATGGCGGCTAATCCCTGATTTATCTATTCCAAATAATTCAGCCATTTGATTTATTGTTAACCACACGGTTTCGTCTTGCATTCTGGTTTCGATGCGGATACCTCCATCGGTTGTTTGATAGAGCAAAAATTGTGTATCGTTAGGTTGAATTTCTTGATTCATATTTATTTCATCCTTAGTGGCGCGATCGAACTAAAGTCTCTCGCCACTGTATGGCAAAATGCGTTG
>MHBB01000045.1:0-3234 GCA_001803185.1 Legionellales bacterium RIFCSPHIGHO2_12_FULL_35_11 | reverse complement strand
TCCAATTTATCGCATCCGCGAAAGCGAGCAAGTTTGATCTCACAGCGTGAAAAAATTTTTTCTGGATCCTTCGCGAATAAAATGACCGCAGCGTTCGTTAATTTATTATCCTTGAGTAACTTAAAGTTTGTTAAAATTTGCTCAATGCTATAATCAATCCCTTCTGCACTAATACGGTTTTTATTAATCCCCTCTTTAACCGTATTATGGATTTCCTCATGATCAAGGTCGTCTAGTGTGAACCCATCAGCTACAAATTCTTCCCAGTTATGGTTTAGATGGGATCTTTGAATGATAAGCTGCTCGTAGCGATGCTGACTCATTCGTTCAGTAGTTGATTGATTTCGCTCAAAAGGACGCCCATCATAGGCATAGGGAGTATATTTTCCTGGTGGTACTGCTAAAACAATAACCTGCTTATTATTTCCAATAGGAACATAATGTATTTCGATTTGAGCATTGGGTTCAATTTTTCTGATTTCGTTGGCAAGTTCTTGTTTCGTGTGATCAGTAACACTTTGGCCGATTAACTCACCGCTATTTTTTACCCCCAATAGTATGCTGCCCCCTTTGTTATTTAAAAATGCACATAAGGTTTCAAAGGCAGGTTTAATTTGGGCTGTTGATTTTTTAAATTCCAACTGATGTGACTCACCTTGCTGGACTAATTGGGGCGTTGTCTGACAAAACACACCTTCGGGTGAATTAAGTATGGTTTAGTTTGCCCTCGTAAAACAATGTCTTCACTATAACACATTAACTCATTACAATTGCCATTTTTAAAGGGATGTAAGATAGGGATTGTCGGATGAGCACCGAAGAAACGGATAAAGAGATAGCCGTTCTTTTCAAAGCATTGCTTAAAGAATACTGCAACCTGAATCGTCATGTGGCACCAGAGGATAACGATGACGACGAAGTAGAAACAACGTTGACCAGTGTTGATTTTGATGTTGAAAAACAAACAATCAATGAATTTTTAAATAGGTCTTGTGGTTGTGGGTGCAATTGCCAAAAATTATTTACATTTGGCGAATTATTGGATGCACGATTTAAATTTAGAAACATGTCCACAGCAGAGAAGAATTGTTTCATACTATCCCAACTGGTTTGCTTTTGTCGCCATTCAGAATTTTCATATTCAGCGCGGATGATAACGCCGAGAAAGCGACAGAAATTCGAATACACGATCAATTCAGATCGACCTGTTTGTAAAAACGTTTTTTTATTTTATTATGGAGAAACAATACAGCGTTTGAAGCGCCTGCAGAAGATTTTCTTCATGCAGGGTATAGAGCTTCCAATACACGGAAACAAAGGATCTAAACCTGTGCATGCGTGCTCTATATCAGACAAAGAGGCTGTCAAATCTTTTATTATTAATTTTGCAGCTGCTCAAGGACTCCCAGATCCTGGACGAGATGTCAGAAAAGGTAATGGCCGCTTACAGATCCTATTGCCTTCTGTAATGAACTATTTGTCCATTCATCAAATTTATCAAGCAAGCATGATGGATTGCAATGCCGAGGCCATAGGGTATCGTACGTTTGTCAGGATTTGGCAAGAAGAATTACCCTATATTGTGTTTAACAATCCAAGGTCCGATCTATGTCTCCAATGTGAGAACTTTAAAAAACAAATTAATCAAGTAGCCGCCATTCTTGATGAAGGCAAAGAAGATAAACAAGTTAAACTATATCAACAGGCGCTTGATCACATTAATCATGCAAAAAAAGAACGCATGTACTATCGAGCGCATGCTATGTTGGCAAATAAAAATCACGAAGCACTTCCATCTAGTCAACTCTGCAAGCCCTATAAGGCCAACTCTGTCGACACGATGATGCATTACTCATGGGATTTTGCTCAACAGTTTCACTATCCTTTTGAAGATCAACAGGTGGGACCAATCTATTTTAAAACGCCACGCCGTGCTCAATTATTTGGTATTTGCTGTGAGGGGATCCCTAAGCAAATCAACTACTTGATTGATGAGGCTGATTTTTTAGAAAAAAATGCGAACACCGTGATTTCACTGTTAGATCATTTTTTTGAACATCATGCTATTGGTGAAACATCTGTTTATCTTACTGCGGATAATTGTGTTGGACAAAACAAAAATAACGCGTTAATTCAATACTTAATGTACCGAGTATTAACAGGGTTGCACAATAATATCGAGTTATCCTTTTTAGTTGTTGGACATACCAAATTTTCTCCTGATGGGTATTTTGGACTTATTCGGCATCGATATAGACGTTCACAAGTGTATACGTATGAGCAGCTTAAACAAGTCATTGAAGCATCATCACCTAATGGACATAATGTCTGTCAACCTTACGCTACTCATAATCAACCAGAGATTATTTATCGTGATTGGACTGATTGGTTGGCGAATTATTTTAAAATTATTCCAAACATCACCAGCTATCATCATTTTAAAATAAATCATCAAGATAGAGGTACCGTAAAGCTTAAGATGGATGTGGATTCACAAGAGATCAAAATTAATTTGATCAATACTAGTGGATTCCCTTATACTTACGCCGTAAAATCAGGTGAACTTCCAAGGAGATTAATGCCTAAAGGTTTATCTGCAGAAAGACAATGGTATTTATATGATCAAATTCGCATGCATATTCCAAATGATACTGATAAAGAAAAAACATGCCCAAGACCAGATATCAGTAAGCCAAGCAAAGATAGGCCGACATGATTTTCACAATGTGAATCTTAATTAACCTTCACCCGAAGGTGTGTTTTGTCAGACAACACCCCAATTATTTTATGTTCCGATGGACGAGTATTTAGTGATGTGATTGGGGTGAAGGAAAGTCATGTGACTGCCTATCAAGTTGAACTTGATAGGCTTCGTGGGGAAATGTCCCTTTCCGATCTATCTATTTTTAAGCTTGATGATTTTTATGAGGGGCTTAACTTTGTTCAAATGCGGGAAGAACTCATGAAAAGCTATGGAAAACCATTGGATTTTCTCAAACATTGCGATTCGCAAGGGTGCTAAAGTCTGTGCGAGCCCCGATGAACAAGAGTCAAATCGCATGTACTGTGGAGTCACTCGTTTTTTATTTGAAGACTCCCAACATTCAGGTCAAATTAAAAGTCGTTCTGCTATTCAAAAAGAATCTCGTTCTATACTGCGCGCGGTCACAAAGTTAAGTTTTAGCATCTCATTGTCCCGCTATCTTTATTGCGTTCTTCACACGAAAAATGCTC
>MHBB01000044.1 GCA_001803185.1 Legionellales bacterium RIFCSPHIGHO2_12_FULL_35_11 | reverse complement strand
GATGATAGTGTGGGGTTTCCCCATGTGAAAGTAGGTCATTGCCAGGGATTTAAATGAAGTAACGAAAAGCGGCCTGGTGCCGCTTTTTTTTTGTTTATACTGTGTGCAGTATAGCAAAGCCCCTAAATTTATTTGTCAAAGATTATTGCATAATAGACAAACTATATGCATATTATCAACAAGGTAATTGGGCCTGTGGCATGGCGCTGAAGAAAACCGAAACAGAACAAGGAAAAGATTTATTTATACGGAATATAAATAATGGTTTGTGGCGCTAATTAGTATAAAATAATGTTGTTTTGAAGGGATTTTATATGTTAATTAGACGTATACAACAATTTGTTGATTGTCTTTCACAACTTGTTCCGTTAAGTGATGTCGATACGTACTTGCTTAATGAGTTTAGATCCCAATTTTTAGATTTGAATCTGGACAGTCAATTAAGCCAAGAGCATGAGGCCTGGATATGGTCTTATTATGATTTACGATGGCAAAAAATTAAAAGCACACCGTCAAGTGAGCATTCAGTTAACTCAGCAGAGGCTGATCAAATCTGGTTTTCTCTTGCTATAGCACTTGCTGATGAATCGACTACGCTCTATTTAAGTGATAGTGACAAAATCCGACATAGAGTTAATGACTTACTCGATCAAGTTAAACCACAACCCTTGCTATCACAAGGCATAACCTCTTCGGCTACTATCAAAGAAATAAATAGGCATGTTCTAAGTATTAAAGAATTATTTCGTATAAGAAACAAGCAAGGACTCCTTCAGGTGGGAGAAGAGAGTTATTTTGATGCTTGGGACTATTTATATAAAAAAATTGCGCCGAGTTGGCAAGGTGAACATAGCAGTGCGTGGTCATTATATCCTGAACTATTAGAATTAATTAATCTGTACCAACCACAAGGCGATAACACACTTTTTAAAGAAAAACTAAAAGAACTCAATTCAAATCTTCCTAGGATGTCAATTGAAGAAGCCAATTATTTTTATAGTTTGTCTTTTGATTGTCATGGAAAAAAAATCTATTTGTTTGAGTTTTTAGTTGATTGCTGGGCTGGAGCGGAAGATATCAGTGAAAAATTAATTGAGATAACACGATTGCTTAATGAAATAAATCCTGCCTGGATTAGTACTAATCCACTTGTGCAATCGATTTATAAGAGCCAAGAGATTGGCCCCTATTTTAGCTTATCTAAATTTCGTCAGTTAGTAGATGATTTAAGCGCTGATGATTTACCAACTGTTCATAACAATCTGATTTTATTCAATGAAAAGCTTCTCGTGGCAACTGAAATTACCCTTGAACTTATTGATCAATTAAGAATAATTTGGCAACAGATTATTGATAAGGATAAAAATACTGATAAAGACTCCCTGGTTGCACCATGGGCTGTTATTAATGAACCGTGGATTAAATTAGCGAAACACTTGGCTGGTGCGGGGCTCATTGATAGTAATTATTATCGTTTCTTGATACCAACATTAGAACAAGATTCAGTCTGGATGATTGATGAGATGTGTGAGCGACCTATTACTACGTTTCCACTAAACTCCTATATTCTTTCAGATGACAATAAAAATCTAATTTTTTTATCATATTGTTATATTAATTATCGATCAAGGGGGGCATTTTATAATTACAACGATCCAGCTAAACCTATCCCATTAACGGCAAAAGAAAAGGAACGTTTACTTCGTGTCGATCCGGATAGTCCAAACTACTTTAAGCGTACTGACTCTAAAAAAACAATTAAGAAAGAAACAGTAGAAAAAATTAAACAGTTGGTGATTGACAGTCTGTATATTGAAGGTTTGATTGGTGAGTTGGACAGTGCGAGTGTGCAAAACTTGAAAGGTGAAATTGCGTACACGAGTTATTATTGTCAATATCTTGAAGAGCTAGAGCTTGCTGAGCCTGAGGAGTACACTAATTTATGTGCCCACACTATTCAATTGAATGATGCTTGTCTGACTGTTAAAGAAGTTTTAAACAATGTGGTGAAAGAAAAGGGATGTGTGGCAAGTAATGGCAAGTATCTCCTCAAGTTAGTTCTGGATTATCAGCCAGAGACTACCTTTGTTCGTCCCAATGTATTGCTGTTGCCGTTATTGGTGACTGATTACTCTCTTGATCAATGGGTGAAGGATCATGGACTGCGTTCACAGTCTGCTCGTTTAGTCTATCGCGATGCAACTATTGATGATAAAGAATCAGTACGATGTTTAATGACCTTGTTGGTTTCATTAATGACCCACCAATATAATTTTGTGTATGGTACAGGCAATAAAATAGAAGCAATGGGGTTTAATAATTTCACGACCGCAACTGGAAAGAAAATTTTTGATATGATTTGGCCCTTAATGGTCGGAGGCAGCTTAAAATCAGTTCGTTCAATTTATCTATCAATTTTAGAAACTATAATTGAGCCAGCAATTAATGATAGGAGTTATAAAGCGGCACTGACCCGCTATCCTGACACATGTGCTTGGCTCCTGAGTATTAAAAATAATGAGTTATTTAAGCCTGAAAATGCGATTTATTTTCCCCTTGAAAAAATTTTTAATGTTTTGCTAGTCCTTTGGGCAGAAGAAAAAAATGATTCTAAAAAGAGTTTATTGAGTAATTGTATTGATGAGCTGCTTAAAAATGAGCACCCCGTTTCGCCGGTTTCTCCTGCTTCGACTCACTCGTCCAACTCCGAGCGATCGGGTTTAGAAGAGAATATTAAACTAATCAAATTTCTTGATAATCCAAAAAATGAAATGATAAAACAAGATGTTTTGACGGCCTTACGTTCAAGTGATCGGATGAAAATTTTAGACAGACAGGATATCGCAAAAGAGGAGGTTATGGCTCAGTTTATTGGGCAAAAAGGCATCGGTCGGTTCGTTTCTTTTTGCCCAATAAACTGAGCCATAACCTCCTCTTTTGCGATATCCTGTCTGTCTAAAATTTTCATCCGA
>MHBB01000043.1:1132-1274 GCA_001803185.1 Legionellales bacterium RIFCSPHIGHO2_12_FULL_35_11 | reverse complement strand
GAATACCCTATCTAATGATAGATCACAAAGCTCAAATTTGTTTTTCAAGTCAATGGGGTCAAATGCTGGGAACTTCATATCAACAATCCATATTTGAAGCTTCAATAGTAGGTTTAATTTCCATGTGCTCTTTTAAACTTTT
>MHBB01000043.1:0-1054 GCA_001803185.1 Legionellales bacterium RIFCSPHIGHO2_12_FULL_35_11 | reverse complement strand
CGTCCAGGTTAATAAATCAATTTCAAGCTCTCTCTTTTTTCTATTCCAATCTAATAATGGATTTTCTATTTTTTGTTTTTTTTCTTCTGTAATTTTTGATTTATCGCTTGATTGATAATCATTTTTTAACGCGCTAATAAAATAAGCCATCGGATAAAGATTAGTATGCTCTTTTTTAGCATGGCTTTTTGTATATGTGATTTTTTCTAAAATGTAATCATCGGTGTAGTTTTTTAAAATATTGTCTAAAATCTGGTAATTGATGTTGCCAAATGCAAGGTTGATTGCTTCTAGCGCTTTACCACGCTCATTGTCATATTCTTTTTTCAGATGAAATTTTGTAATTTTTTTCTTATCTTTTACGTGTAATTTAAATGCAATTACCTTATTGTTGGACTTAATATTTTCTGCATCAACAGTAAACCCAGCAAGATCATTAACTTCTTCTATTGCTGGACTAATAACATTGCGCGTTAATTCTCGCATGCTCTCATATTTATTTTCCTGCACACAGAATAATTTCTTAAATAAATCCAATTCAATTACTTTTTCTTTTTGCAAATTAACAAGGCGGGATGCGTTTTCATATAAAGCATGTCCGTATTTTGATTCAAATTGTGATTGAACACCAAGATCAATTGTTCCATAAATTTGGGGGCTTTTAAGAAGCTCTAACATCACTTTATGAAATGAGAAATTAAAAATTCCATCGTTATAAAACGTTGGTGATCCTTGCAAAACACGTAGATTTAAAAACGATATATTTGTCGGAACGCGATCTTTTAATAAATTCCATTCGATTTTTAATGATGCCAACCCATCAATTGATTCTTTTAGATATTGGATATTATTACTCTTGAACTGGATTTCTTTGGATAAAGCGGAAATCGGCATGCGACATTCAACCGCAACTGAGTCGCTCGCAGAATGTTTATCTGCAGCATGGTGCGCTTCATATAAAAGCACATTAACAATTTTTCGTTGCATCACACTCATCATTGAGTATGCATGAATAATAGCAACATGTTTCCTTACCACTTTTTCAGCAATCATC
>MHBB01000042.1 GCA_001803185.1 Legionellales bacterium RIFCSPHIGHO2_12_FULL_35_11 | reverse complement strand
ATCAGGATGCTCAACACCATAACTTTGGCAAATACTGTGATTTATATCAGCAGCCATTGTATATTTAACTTGACCAATACCACCTTTATTAATAGGAGTATTTCTATATGCGTTATGTGTGAAATGAGAATCAACGGATACAGATATAACCTCAACATCGCGGCTTTTAAAATCATCCATACGATGATCTAGCGCTATCAACTCTGATGGACAAACAAAGGTAAAATCAAGCGGATAAAAAAATACTAGTCCATATTTACCTTGTAGATGTTTATGAAGATTAAAATCATTTATAATTTCACCTGAACCAGTAACCGCTGAAACTGTAAAATCAGGGGCTTTCTTCCCAACTAAAGTACTCATATTTGTTCTCCAAATTTTAAAAATTTCCTTTATGCTTCAACAGCATCTCGAAGTAGCTGCTCCAATTCACCATCCGCATACATTTCAGCAATAATGTCAGACCCGCCAATTAACTCGCCTTTAACATAAAGTTGCGGGAAAGTAGGCCAATTAGCATATTTTGGTAACTCTTGCCGAATATCTGGGTTTGTTAAAACATCTACGGATGCATACTCTACCCCGCAAGCCTCAATACACTGCACGGCTCGTGATGAAAACCCACATTGTGGGAATTTAGGACTACCTTTCATATACAACAAAATCAAATTGTCTTGTATTTGCTGCTTTATCTTTTTAATAGTTTCATTTTCCATATTATAAAACCTAGTTAAATTATTGAACTTTCTCAGAAGCGCTCATGAACAAGAATGATTAAGTTAAAAAACTAAAAAACCAACATTTTTATTCATAACCAGCATACACTATCTATTTAATTTTATTTGCAAAAAAATTAATTTTAACCTAGAAAAAGCAGTCATTCTCGCTACGAGCTCAACTGCTCTTTCCAGGTTTAAAGTCAGTTCTTGGTTAAATCGCTAATTATGGCGAAGTTAAGTGCAAATATCAATAGACTAATCTTTAATGCACGACAATTTTACCAGAATTTTGAATGTATATTGGGAGTATGATATTCTTGCTCACATCATTTCGAATCAAAAGATAAAAATAACAGGAGATATAAATGACTTTTACTCTACCACCATTACCTTATGAAATGGATGCATTAGAGCCGCACATTTCAAAAGAAACACTAGAATACCATTATGGAAAACATCATAACACCTATGTTGTAAATTTAAATAAACTAGTTGAAGGAACTCCTTTTGCTGATATGGCAATTGAAGACTTAATAAAAAAATCAACGGGAGGTATTTTTAATAACGCTGCCCAAGCATGGAACCATACCTTTTACTGGCAATGCCTATCACCAAACGGCGGTGATGAACCAACTGGTAAACTTGCCGATATGATAAATGAAGCTTTTGGATCGTTTGACTCTTTCAAAGAAGAATTTTCAAAAACAGCTATCACTACTTTCGGATCTGGATGGGCATGGCTTGTTCAAGACAGTAATGGTAAGCTCAAAATTACTAGCACCAGTAATGCAGGCACCCCGATGACTACTGTAGGAGATGTGGCTTTACTAACATGTGATGTTTGGGAACATGCTTACTATATAGATTACAGAAATGCTAGACCTAACTATTTAGTCGCATTCTGGAAACTAGTGAATTGGAATTTTGTTTCTCAAAATTTAAAAGCATAAGTATTTTAAATTTTCTAAATCAAAAGCCACTTATACGCGCACTCGCACTGCCATTAAGTTAAAAAAAACACTGTCATTCCCACGAAGGCCATATCGTTATACACAAATTTAATTTATGCTAATTGCACGTTAAATTGCATGGATATGTTCAAGGA
>MHBB01000041.1:3186-11319 GCA_001803185.1 Legionellales bacterium RIFCSPHIGHO2_12_FULL_35_11 | reverse complement strand
ATTGCTGTTTTTTGCGATTTTAATTTTTCTAAATAAAGGAATTTATTTACTAAAACAATTTGTTTTACTATTATTTCCATATCATTAACTTCTAAAGTAGCATCAATTTTATTTTTAGCTAAAATTATACCTTGCTTACTTTCCCCATATCTATTAATCCCTTTCCATCTAAATAATGACACTCTAAAGGACACGACTTAGCTCCTCAAAAGTTGTAATACCAGATTTTGCTAGCTCAAAACCGGCTTGCTTTAAAGTTTGCATGCCTTCACTTTCAGCTACATTAATTAATTCATGAATAGTGAAACCTACTTTACTTATTAAATTTATAATATTATTTGTAAATGGCATAACTTCAAAAATTGCTTGTCTTCCTGAATATCCATTTGCACAATTGACACAACCATTTGCTTTATAAAATTCCATCGTACTATCAAGCGAATAGTTTAGTGATTCAAAAATATGCGTAGGAAAATCCGTCCTAACTATGCGACAATGCATGCACAGTTTTCTAACTAATCTTTGAGCTACAATAATCCTGAGCGATGATATTAAATTAAAGACAGGTATTCCTATATTAATTAACCTATTTAATGTTTCCGCTGTACTATTTGTATGTAAAGTAGATAATACTAAGTGGCCAGTTTGAGAAGCTTTAACTGCCAATTCAGCAGTTTCTAAATCTCTTATCTCACCAACCATTATGACATCTGGATCTTGTCTTAACAAAAATCGTAAAGAGCTAGCAAAATCAAATCCAATCTTAGAATTTATTTGTACTTGATTTATTCCCGATATCTTTATTTCAACAGGATCTTCCACAGTAACAATATTTTTATGTTCATTATTTAAATAATCTAAAGCAGTATATAACGTTGTTGATTTACCACTGCCAGTTGGCCCAGTTACTAAAATTAAGCCTTGTGGAGCCAAAATGTCTTGTTTAAAAATTCTTTCATCGCGATAATTAAGTTGCAGAGATTTAAATGTTAATTTAACTTTAGCATCATAACTTAAAATACGAATAACTAATTTTTCACCATAAATTGTAGGGCATGTACTTACTCTACAATCTATGTCATCGCCAGCAGAATTTGTAAAACTAAAGCGCCCATCTTGTGCAAGACGTCTTTCAGCTAAATCTAAATTTGCCATTACTTTGATTCTTGACGTAATCTTTTTTTCAAAACTTACATCTGACTGGTATATATTATGCAAAATACCATCAATTCTAAACCTTATCCGAAAATAGATACTACAAGGCTCAAAGTGAATATCAGACGCAGATTTTTTTATAGCTTGAACTAAAATCAGATTAACTACATTTATTATAGATTCATCGAAATCTAAATGACTACTTTTTGATAAATTGCTTTTTCCTAAAGGTGTTTTTAATAAAACCTCTAAAAATTTATGTTCAGTAAATGTAATATACTCATCGACTTTTTTTCTTAATTTATTCATTTCAGCAATGAGTAACACTACATCATAACCAGAATGCAACTTTATAGATTTTTGTAGATCACTTTGCGTCAAATCATCAGTCACAACATAAAGGATATTACTTTGATAAAACATAGGAAAAATATTATGTTTTTTAATTAGATCAATGCTAATTGAATAAATATGATTATTTTGATTAGCTAAAAAATCACGATCATTTAAATTATTAATAGCAAAACTTGTGGGAGATGTGTATCCTAAAAACAAATTAAATTTATCTAAATTAATCATTGGTACATTAAAATAATTAGCTTGGGTCGTAGCTACTAAATTTTCTGAAATTAAATTGTTATCCACTACGTATTCAATAAATCTTGTTTTGTTTGATTTTGCAGCAATTGAGTATTTAACAACTTCTTCTTGTGAAAGTAGGTTTTTTAAAACTAATAATGATTCTAATCCTTTAAGATTACTATCCATAAATTTCCTTTGCGAGATTCTTCCTTGCGTGAATAATACTTGATATAAATTATTTCGTAAACACTCTTTTAAACTTGACCAAATGTATTCATTCTGATATTGTTTGTCGTCATTTTGCGAGTATTTTCGCTGTAAATCAACAATTTTGAAGAGAGTTGGATTATGAAAAAAGAAACACATCCAGATTATGAAGCAATCAAAGTAACTTGTAGTTGTGGTAATGTTATAGAAACCAAATCTACTATTTGCCAACCACTAAATATTGAAGTTTGCTCAAGCTGCCACCCTTTCTATACTGGTAAGCAAAAGATTATTGATACTGGTGGTCGCGTGCAGAAATTTAACGAAAGATACAAAAGAACTACTAAAGCTAGCAATGACGTTGACGCGTCTGCAAGTAAATAATCTTCAAATTAATATTCCACCCCAGTTGCGTGTATATTTTTTACTTAGGAAACTATTTTTTATCTTAAAATATAATTTTTAAGATAAAAAATAGTTGCTATCATACTAGACTCCGCCCATAATAGAATTTTTCACGCAGTCTGTATTTTAATAAGGATGATACCGTTGTATGAGTGAAGACTTAAAAAAACGTGCTTTGCACTATCATGAGTTTCCTAAACCAGGCAAACTAGCTGTTCATGTAAGCAAACCAACAAATACGCAAGATGATTTATCTCTCGCGTATTCACCAGGAGTTGCGGAGCCAGTTCTAGCTATTGCAAATAATCCAAATGACTCTTACAGATATACTTCTAAAGGGAATTTAATAGCTGTAATGACTAATGGTACAGCTGTTTTAGGATTAGGTAATGTTGGCGCACTAGCTAGCAAACCAGTTATGGAAGGGAAGGCTGTATTATTCAAGAGATTTGCAAATATAGATGTATTCGATATTGAAGTTGATGCTGCTTGTCCACATGACTTCATATCTACTGCAAAGAGTATTGCACCTACTTTTGGTGGAATAAACTTAGAAGATATAAAAGCACCTGAATGCTTTGAAATAGAACAAATGTTAATGGATCAATTGGACATACCTGTATTTCACGATGATCAGCACGGTACTGCGATAGTAATAGCAGCTGGTTTATTAAATGCTCTAGATATCCAAGGAAAAGAATTAGCAAGTGCAAAAATAGTATGTATAGGAGCAGGCGCTGCTGGTATAGCTTCGATGCGACTTCTTGTAGGACTTGGCGCTCATAAAGAAAACATTCTATTACTAGATAGCAAAGGCGTAGTTCATGCTGGTCGAGATGATCTTAATACTCATAAATTCGCATTTGCAAACAATACAGACAAACGAACTCTTGCTGATGCTCTAGAGGGAGCGGATGTTTTCATTGGCCTTGCAAAACCTAACCTTTTAAATCCAAAACTTCTGAAAAGCATGTCTGCAAAACCAATAATTTTTGCTTTATCTAATCCAGATCCTGAAATTAGACCGGAACTTGCAAAAGAAGTATGTGACGATCTAATAATAGCAACTGGTAGAAGTGATTATCCAAATCAAGTTAATAATGTTTTATGCTTTCCTTATATTTTTAGAGGTGCATTAGATGTTAGAGCAACTTGTATAAATCAAGCTATGCAAATTGCTGCTGTTGAGGCGATTCGTAACTTAGTGCATGACCCAGTTCCTCAAGAAGTAAAAGATAACTACCCTAAAGTTAAAGATTGGACATTTGGCCCGAGCTACATTTTGCCAAAACCAATCGACCCTCGTCTATTCGACAAAGTTTCTAAAGCTGTTGCAAATGCTGCAATTGCAAGTGGAGTAAACAGAATAAATCCAACTAATTTAGATTGAAATAATTCCAAATACTGCATCAAACTAAATCTTTAAGGAGAGTATGTTGAAAAATAGTGCTAAAATGAAGCTGACCGCTTGGTTTGTATGTTCCATAGGAGCAATTTTCTATGCTTACGAATATCTACTTCGAATCGCGCCAAGTGCCATGGAAATACCTCTTCGTCACCACTTTGCTTTAACTGCTACTGGTTTTGGGCTTTTGTCTTCTATTTATTACTATGCATATGTACCAATGCAGGTTCCCGTTGGGATATTGATGGATAGGTTTGGACCTAGAAGATTACTAACCTTAGCTTGTTTTACTTGTGCAGCTGGTGCGTTCATTTTTTCTTCAACTAACATGTTTAATGTTGCCATTTGCGGAAGACTCATTGTAGGTATTGGATCTGCTTTTGCTTATGTTGGGGTATTAAAATTAGCAACTATTTGGTTCCCAGAAAATAAACTTGCAATGATTGCCGGATTAACTGCCGCATTGGGCACTATCGGTGCAATGATTGGTGATAATGTCATGGATAAAATCATAATGCTTTCCGGTTGGCAGCAAACTATCATCTGGATTGGAATAATTGGCTTGATTCTTACTGTTATCATTTGGTTTTCTATCCACGATCATAAAAGAGACCTTGAAAGTGGTGGAACAATTGATACATTCAAACGCAACATGTACGATTTAATTATTATATTAAAAACTAAGCAAATGTGGCTAAATGGATTATTTGGCTGTTTAATATATTTGCCAACCACAGTTTTTGCTGAATTATGGGGAATTCCATATCTTGAAAATGCTCATGGTTTATCAGCTTCCGATGCTGGGTTTGCAAACTCATTGGTATTTTGTGGATTTATGATAGGTGCACCTTTAATGGGTTATATTTCTGATAAATTAAGCAGACGAGTATTGCCCATGACAATTGGTTCTATCGGCGCTGCTATAATTATGCTGGTTATCCTTTATGTTCCTATCCCATCTATAAAGCTATTAAATATTTGTATGTTTGTACTTGGATTGCTATATAGTTGCCAAGCGATTGTATTTGCTATAGGTCGAGAGCTAAGTCCAAACGAGGCTGCAGGTACTGCTTTTGCTGTTACAAATATGTTAGTTATGTTGGGAGCGATGTTTTTACAACCGCTAGTTGGTAAAATGCTAGACTATAGCTTCATTTCAAGAACTCCTCCTGCAGTATTAGAAGGATTGTCTAAGCAGAATGTTAGCTTACTATATAGCGCTGCTGATTATAAATTTGCTATCTCAATTATTCCAATTGGAATTGTTATAGCAGCTATTTTAACCTTCTTCATCAAAGAAACTTACGCTGAAGCTAACAACTAGGAATTATAATTGAAAGAATATTCCAGACATCAAATTCTCCTCGGCATATTAATTTGTGCCGTTGGAGCAATGTTTTACTGTTATGAATTCATTCTAAGGATTGTTCCTGGGATTTTGCAAAATGAACTTAGAATTTCATTTGGGAATATTTCAGCCTCTGTTTTTGGCCAACTTTCAGCCCTGTATTATTTTGCCTACTCTCCAATGCAACTACCGGTTGGCATATTAATGGACAGATTTGGCGCAAGAAAATTACTATTTCTGGCTTGTTTTTGCTGTAGTTTAGGATCGTATCTATTTGGATTTTATTCATCTATTACTGTTGCTGGAATAGGAAGATTTTTAGTAGGATTTGGATCTTCTTTTGCATTTGTAGGAGTATTAGCTTCAGCAGTAAGCTGGCTACCGCAAAAATATTTTTCTACTGTAGCTGGTCTAATGACTACCCTCGGAATGCTAGGCTTAGTATATGGTGAAATCAAAATTTCTAGCCTGGCAAATAGCTTAACTTTAGCAAATATTAATTATTTATTTGTAGGTGCAGGTTTTATCTTAACCATAATTATATTTGCCGTAGTTAAAGATAATCCTAATGACAAATATTCGAAAGAACTACCTATTTTAGATTTTTTTAAACAAGTAGGTGTAATTTTAAAATCTAAAAGAATATGGATTATTGGATTTATCGGTGCTTGTTTATATACTTCTCTATCTATATTTGGTGAGCTCTGGGGAAATGAATACTTAGCAATCGCCCATAATTTAAGCAAAACTCAATCAGCAAAAACAATTTCATATATGTTTATTGGGTGGGGAATAGGCGCGCCCATTTCTGGATTTATATCTGATAAAATCAATAGCAGGATAAAACCACTAATGTTAGGCAGTATTTTTTCTTTAGTGTTTATTTGTATTATTTTATACACACCAAATGTTTCTATTTCCCACTTAAACATATTAATGCTTTTATACGGAATTTTCAGCTCAACTGAAATACTTGTTTTCATTATGGCAAAGGAAAGCATTTTAAATGGAATACCCGGGACAATCTTTGCGGTAATTAATATGATAGTTACATTAGGTGGAGCAATTTTCCAACCTTTAGTCGGAAAAGTATTAGATATTTCAAATAGCAACAATATAATAAATCAAGTGCATATTTATACACCTAAAGATTACCAAATTGCGCTCTCTATTATCCCAATTTGTTTAATTTTAACTGTTTTGTCACTATTATTTATTAGCAATAAAAAAAATATTTAGTTTATTCCCTGCCTATCTGGTTGCCAGATATTATAGGTAACAATAGCCAGTAATGTCCTTTATTCTTAATATGTACAGCAGTATTTTTAGCTTGCTCTCCTTCACCAAAATATATATCACCACGTACAATACCTTTGATAGATCCGCCAGCATCCTGAGCTATCATTAAGCGATTAAAAAATTTATCTTCTTGCAAATCCTTATCATACATACTGGTTGTTAACCATAATGGTACGCCCATAGGAATCCACTTTCTATCAACCGCCATAGAGTATCCAGGAGTTAGCTTAACTCCTTGACTTCCAACTACTATATCATTAGGAAGCTTTCTAAAAAAAACAAATGACTTATTTTTATTGATTATTTCTTTGAGTTTTAAAGGATAAATATCAAAAAATTTTTTAATATTATCCATTGATGCATCATCTTCACGAAAAATTTTATTCTTTATCAAGATACTTGCAACTGACTTATACTCCCCGCCATTTGTACCAGCGAAACCTACAACTAAATCTTGATTATTACCCAGATCAATTACACCTGACCCCTCTGTTTCTAAAATAAGTCTATCTACCTCATTATTTACCCATGCGATTACAGGTGTATCTGTGACGATTGCTCCATTGTTTATCTCTTCACGAGTATAAAACGGTACTAATTTACCACCTAAAACTCTACCTGCTAATTTTTTATGCGGCAAATCTAACGAAAATTGTTGCAAATCAACAATAATTAAATCTTTTGGCAAAGCGTATATTGGTACAGAGTATTCATTTGTTTGAGTTAAACTACCATTTATTTTAGGGACATAATATCCAGTAAATAATCCTGACACTGGTTTACCATGCATAAATTCAACTGGAACAAAATTTTTTTCGAAAAAAAGTCTTACAGCATTATTAGATTTAATATCCACCTGAGATGCTGCCCTACAAGCAGGCACCCAATCTTTTGCCTCTAAATAAATATACTTGCTGCCAACAAAACTATTTGGTTTCATTTTTAAAAAAGTATTACACGAATTTAAAAAAGCCTCTAAAGAATCAACAAAAACTACATCTCGATTTGACCAACCAAGTAATTTTTGAAACTTTCCAGAACTCAATGTTAGACCACGTAACGAATCTGGCAGATTTGATAAGGATAACATTGGCAAATTAGGTTTTTCTATTTTAACTGCTTTTGGATGCCATATATAATAGCTAACCTGAACCATAAAAATAACTGCTATTATCAAAAATATATTTTTTCTGATCATAAAATATCCTCGTCCTTGCGATAATAGTGTTACTTCCTTCTACCTGGATGAGATTCCTTTAACAAAAACATAACTAAAATTAAGCTTATTAAATAACAAACAGGCAATACAAGTAATGATTTTTGATATGCATCAATATTATAAACTGGAATAGAATCAACAAGCCTCCAGTCTGTGCTTCTATGAAGCATAACGCCAACTAAAGGCTGAAACACGGCACCACCTATTAATACACATAAATTATTAAATCCAGATGCTGTCCCAACTAATCTTAAAGGATTATTTTCAGAAACCACTGCAAAACTAACCGCTTGACCACTTGAGCCCATCCCAAATAAAAATAAAACAAAATACATTTCAGTCATGGAAACATTTGGGGCATAAAGTAATATTATTGTAGCAATAAAACCGAATGCTGAACTAAGACCTAGCACAAACCGTCTATTACAAACTCTATCACTTAACCAACCAAAAGCTGGACTGCCGACTCCTACCCCAATCCAAATCATACTACACATGCTTGAAGCGACTACC
>MHBB01000041.1:0-3173 GCA_001803185.1 Legionellales bacterium RIFCSPHIGHO2_12_FULL_35_11 | reverse complement strand
ACTCCCCATAATGCAGCAAATACAGCTATTGGCGTCCAGATGGTCACTGCATACCCGCCAATAATCCAAGTATGTGGTTGCTTGCAAACTTCTTTTAACCTTTGTAATTCTTCTTTTAATTTTGTAGTAGGTTTAGTCTGGGTAGTTCTGTCTGGAAAATCACGAATAAATGACCATAGTAAAATACCTAACAACAAACCAACACCAGATAAAATGAAACTAGCACTTCGCCATCCAACTGCATCCGTAAGAGCGGCTAATGGCACCTCTCCAGATATAGCCCCAATAGAACTCATAGCTTGAGCTACACCAGCTAATACCGCAAAGTTTTTTGCCGGGAACCAACGAGAAATTAATACTAAAACTCCAATAAAAGAGAATGCTGAAGCAATACCAATTAAAAATCTACCAATACAAGCTGTAACAACACTTTCAGTAGAGGCGAAGAAAAATGAACCTAATGCACATAATACTAAGGCCAAAGACATAAGTTTTCTTGGCCCATATCTATCAAAAAGAAGCCCGGCTGGAAGTTGCATTGGTGCATATGCGTAAAAATAAAATGCAGAAATCACCCCAAATCCTTCCGCACTTACATTAAATGTTCGCATCATAGGGCCGGACATTACGCTTGGGGCAACTTGCAATATGAATTCATATAAGTAAAAAGAGGCTGATAATAAAAATATCAGATAAGCGCCCTTTTTTCTCTCTCCACCTAAATACGTGCTATTACTTGTCAAAATACAACTCCTTTTTCATACAACTTTCTACGTTATAACATTAAACCTAGAAAATAACCGAAAGTCTATTTTTATATATAAATAGTTGTTTATAATTTGTAATTGAGAAAATGTATTAGACGTATTGTTTGAAATAACAACTATTGCCTGAGTTTTATATTGCTCGACTTACTCTAAAACACTTATAAAAATTTTCGGTCGTTTTCAAAGCAACCTCAGAAAATTCTATCCCGCGCAATTCAGCAATAGCTGATGCCACATGCTTGACTAATGCAGGATGATTTTGCTTGCCACGAAATGGCACTGGGGCAAGATATGGGGAATCTGTTTCAATTAACATTCGATCTAGTGGAACCATTTTGGCTACCTCATGTAAGTTAGTAGCATTTTTAAAAGATACAATTCCAGAAAAAGAAATATAAAAGTTCAAATCTAAGGCACGCTTCGCTATATCCCAATCTTCTGCAAAACAATGCATAACTCCACCAATTTCATATGCATTTTCTTTTTTCATAATCTTTAGTGTGTCTTCTGCTGCTTGACGAGTATGAATAATAAGCGGTTTTTTTAATTCGATAGATGCTTGAATATGATTTATAAACCTTTGATGTTGCTTTTGAATTATTTGCTCACCTTCGGATCTGTAATAATCCAGGCCTGTTTCGCCAATCGCTATACATTTTTTAGAACTACCCAACTCAATTAAATATTCAGCACTTGGTTCAACTTCTAGTTCTGTGTTTGGATGAACTCCAACTGAAATTGCTATATTTTCATATTTATTGGCAATTTCATGCAAAGCTGGTAAATCAGAAAGCTCAACACAGACACACAACATATAAGTTACGCCATTTTCTTTAGCTTTCGCTAAAACATTTGCTAAATTATTATCGAATTCATCTAAATTTAACATATTTAAATGACAATGTGAGTCGACTAGCATGATACATACCCCAATAATATTTTTTCTAAGGCTAAAGTTTGATTTAAAACAATGTTTTTTTGGCTTTTTCCTATATAAGCATTTAGTAAATCTATTTGATTATATAATTTAGCTATATTTTGTGAATTAGCAAATTTTATAAAATTTGCATCATATTTATTATCCGGTAATAATAAATATTTTATAGCTTCAGCTGTAATTAAATATAAAAACCATATTATGTTTTCTATTTTATAATCTGTCCATTCATTAGCAACACTAGCAAAACTAAGCTCATCCACCACTACATCATTCAATCTTGCTATTATGTTGTCTTTGGCTGCAAATAAAGATGCTCTCTCTTCGGAATTTGGATAATCCTTCGCTAATTCTATATAACTATCGATTTCCACATGATCATTAAAAAAATATCTTCGGCAACGGCTAATTATAGTTAATGGTAAGTTATTTAGACAATCTGCTACCAATACAAATACTGTATGCTCAGGTGGTTCTTCTAAAATTTTTAGTAAAGCATTGGCGGCCTGCATATTAAGCCTCTCTGCTGGATTGATGACTATCATACGATATTTTCCGCACTGCGGCGTTTGAAATACGTCTATTTGTAAATTTCTAATTTCATCAATTTTAATGCTGTTGCTATTTTCTTCAAGGGTAATATAGCTAATATCTGGATGAGCTGCATCTGCATACATCCGACAACTCTTACATTTCCCACAAGATTTTAATTCACTACCGCATAAGATATTACCAATCAATTGTCTGACAAAATCATTTAGAAATGAATGCTTAGAACCAATAAACAAATAAGCTTGAGCTATCTTAGATTGTGCAAACTGCGACAAAAGTTTAGTCATTCTATCTATATCATTGAAAAAATCAAACGAGTTCGGTAATTGCATAATTTAATCTTTCTCTTATCAAGCCTTGGACAACTGACAGTGGTTTGCTAGCATCAATCACTGCTACATTTTTTAAATGCTTTAAGTATTTATGATAGCTTAAATAAACATTTCTAAAGAAATCTGCTGATTCATTTTCTATTCTATCTAATTTTCCCCGTTTTTTTGCTCTTTCTAAGCCAATTTCAGGTTTAATATCTAAAAAAAACACTAAATCAGGATTGATATTTTTAACACAAAATGCCGACAGTGAATACAACATATTTTCATCCAGCTGCCTACCTCCACCTTGATATGCAAAACTAGATAACTCAAATCTATCAGACAAAACCCAAGTTCCGTCTCTTAATGCTGGCTTTATTACTTTTTCCAGCAACTCTATTCTTGCTGCATAAAATAGTAATAATTCAGTTCTCGGATCCATGCTTTCTTTTACTTCAGTATCCTTAATTAAGGATCTTACTGCCTCTCCGACCGTTGTTGCACCAGGTTCTCTTGTAGTAATATAATTTATATTATGTTCTGTAAGAAATCTTTTAATTGTTTTCATTGCTGTAGTTTTTCCAGCACCTTCTAATCCCTCAA
>MHBB01000040.1 GCA_001803185.1 Legionellales bacterium RIFCSPHIGHO2_12_FULL_35_11 | reverse complement strand
TTGCAAGCCCCCATATCTTGCAACGCAACATTGGCACATACCCTGTCGGTTAAAAAATACACAAGAGAACATGCGCTACCGTTAGTATGATTACCAAAAATAAAGAGATTCGTGGAGATAGCATAGTCTACAAAATTATAACTGTAATTATCAATATCGATCGTATTATTTTTTGAATAATGAGCAATAAAATCATGGATATTGTTAAAATGACCCACCATTTTGTTCAATCCACGGCATGCAAACCACTTAGGGTTCATCTGTAATATCTGATATAAATGAGTGTAGACCCGATAAGCAAAAGCAACAACACTATTACAGCCATGATAAAAATAAAGACGATCTGGATTTTTCTTTTCTGTTTCGATCCATGCAGCTAGCTCAATTTTCAGTTTATCTTGTGCAGTGTCCGATAAGACAATATTATGCTTTTGAAGCACTGTTTTTAATGCTAGTTTGATATTTTCATTGATATCGTCTAATTTGTAGTCATCACCTAAGAGCATTTTTAAGTGTAACTCACTTTGAGACAGCCTCTGTTGCTGTAGGGGCATTGCATCTGGTTGCTCTATGCGCTTTGTTTTAATTTCCACTAAAACATTAGCACGATGAATCAGTGTGCGATTAATAGACTCCTTTATTATTTGAGGCGATTGTATTGTTCTATAATTTTTTGATTCAATTGGGTTGTCCATTACCCCTTGTGTGTGTTGATTAGGTAACAATTTTTTTTCATTAACTCGTTCAATAATCCTTAAAACAGCTTGTTGTTTTAATATCTTGTAGAATTCAGGAAACAACACGATATCTATTCCATTCACTTGCATTGTAATGGTGTCTACATTCGGCTCAGCATTTTTGAGAGACTTGACTATCGTGTCTACCGCAACCCATTGATAATCAGTGTGCTCGTGATCCTGAAATTGCTTTGGATCAACATAGGCACATTGTACAGCAGGTATATAAAGGCGATAAATAAATGGTTTATCATTTTTGGTGCTAATCAAATCATGAAAAGGGCTAACTAACAATTCGTGTTGGGTGTATTGAATACAGTGGCTTGATTCTTCAGCCACCTCACGAATGGCTGTATCACGATAATTTGCATCACACTCGGAAGCTTCTCCACCAAAACAGTCAAAAGTAGCATTCTTATCAGTACGTTTACCTAATAAAAAGTACGATTTTTCATCAATGACAGTCCATGATAAGACACCTGCAGCAGACTGCCCTAAAGCCGGTCTTCTGTCAATATAGGCTCCATTACGGAGATCGGGGCCAAAATTGATTACCAGCTCATCCAAACGATCTGCAAAGTGTTGTAATAATTCTTCACGAATTCTAGGGCCAATCCCAATATTCGCAGATGTCTGCCAGAGCCTATTTTCAAGTTCATTTTGCTTGCTCAGAATAGCCTGAAGTTGTTCTCGAATTTGAGAGCGATCCAAAGTAACTATACGTCTTTCAAAAAAGCACTTCATAATATTTGCTGAATTTTCTTTGTAACCACTGCCATGAAATAAAAAGTTCCTACCAAAGTCAATAAGATAGTTACCGATAAAATTTGCCTGATTTGTTATATCATCATTTCCTACTAAGGCATGGGCAATGTAATGGGGTTTAATCCGATCATCGAGTGATTTTGCTTTAGATGCCTGAATAGTAGCAATAGGCTCACTAATCTGAAAAATGCCAAATTGACTTTTCAATGAGGAGATTTGACTAAGAAGTTCAACTGGTAAGGTATTATATCCTAAAGTCCCGAATAATTGTAGCTAGGTTATACAAATAACAAAATAAAATCAACCGGTT
>MHBB01000039.1:1368-9591 GCA_001803185.1 Legionellales bacterium RIFCSPHIGHO2_12_FULL_35_11 | reverse complement strand
TAATGGCGGTTCACATAATTTGAGGGCCGTGCTCATCCATACGCAAGCCTTGATTAATTTAGGCTTTCCACGCGAAGAGATAGGCAAAATTGCAGGAAATAATGGCGGTTCACATAATTTGAAGGCCGTGCTCACCCATACACAAGCCTTGATTAATTTAGGATTTCCACGCGAAGAGATAGGCAAAATTGCAGGACATATTGGCGGTTCCCATAATTTGGAAGCAGTGCTCACCCATGCGCGAGCCTTGATTGATTTAGGCTTCCCACGCGAAGAGATAGGCAAAATTGTAGGGCATGATGGTGGTTCACGTAATTTGGAAGCAGTGCTAACTCATGCGCGAGCCTTGATTGATTTAGGCTTCCCATGCAACGAGATAGGCAAAATTGTAGGGCATGGTGGCGGTTCACGTAATTTGAAAGCTGTGCTAACCCATGCACGAGCCTTGATTGATTTAGGCTTCCTACGCGAAGAGATAGGCAAAATTGCAGGACATGGTGGCGGTTCACGTAATTTGAAAGCTGTGCTAACCCATGCGCGAGCCTTGATTTATTTGGGTTTCCCATGCGAAGAGATAGGCAAAATTGCAGGACATATTGGCGGTTCACATAATTTGGAAGCCGTGCGCACTCATGTGCAAGCTTTGATTAATTTAGGCTTCCCACGCGAAGAGATAGGTAAAATTGCAGGACATGGTGGCGGTTCACATAATTTGGAAGCAGTGCTCACTCATGCGCGAGCATTGGTTGATTTAGGCTTCCCACGCGAAGAGATAGGCAAAATTGCAGGGCATGGTGGCGGTTCACATAATTTGGAAGCCGTGCTTACTCATGCGCAAGCTTTGATTCATTTAGGATTCCAACGCGAAGAGATAGGCAAGATCGCAGGACACGATGGTGGTTCACGTAATTTGGAAGCTGTGCTCACTCATGCGCAAGCCTTGATTAATTTAGGCTTCCCATGCGAAGAGATAGGTGTAATTGCAGGAAATAAAGGCGGTTCACGTAATTTGGATGCAGTGCTCACTCATGCACGATCCTTGATTGATTTAGGCTTTCCACACGAAGAGATAGGTAAAATTGCAGGCCATATTGGCGGTTCACGTAATTTGAAAGCCGTGCTCACCCATGCGCAAGCCTTGATTGATTTAGGATTCTCACGCGAAGAGATAAGCAAAATTGCAGGGCATGGTGGCGGTTCACATAATTTAGAAGCAGTGCTCAAGCATTTTAACGTATTGGAGAAATTGGGGTTTTCAAGGGCGCAAATGATTAGATGCGTGGCACGTGATTCTGGCTCTATAAAATTAAATGCGCTGGGTAATTGTTGTACAGAATGGCAGGCTCGAGGTTTAACGCCAGTGAATATGGTTAAATCTTTATTGCAACCCAAGATGGCTGCTGCAGCAGCAGAGTTGGAGCGCGCGCCGCCTTTTGTTAACACTACCAAAAAAAGAGAGCGCACGGGTCATGATACATTGTCTTTGGGCTCATATTTACCTGCCATGGATGAGGATGTAGAGGTATTGGATATCAGCTTATTGTCCGAGGAGAGTTTTGATGCGTGGTTTACAAGTATTGATGATGACTATTTTGTCTTTGACGATATCGGTGAAATGCATAACATGCAGTCATGGGGGCAATTAGATGAATTACCAAGTCATGGCAGCCAAGCATCATCAGGTACTAGGGCGTCATCCTCATTTGCTAGCTCATCGCAAAGTTTCTGGACACAAAAAGAGAATAGCACGGTTGCAGACAACGATGCAGTTCACGACAACAAGCGGCATAAAATATTGATGGGTTAATACGATCAGCATTACACGAATAATAACTATGATACAAATGCCACTATAGAAACAGGATGTAGCCATTAGCTGCATTAAGGCCACTTACAATTGCTTCGGAGCTCAAGCTCCTCGCAACGATGCTTTCTAAAATCGTACTGTACAACCTTACGGAATTAATGAGGCGGGCGTACTGGCCTCATGGGTACTTTATTTGTTGTGAGTCCACCTAAACACCAACAAAGCCCAATCCCCATTATACTCAATTGTAATCAAACTAAATTCTGGCTCGAACTCGGTTATTAACTCTTCTACTTGCGTAGCTAAGACCCCTGACGCAACTAACAGGCCATTTGGTTTGATTGAAAAATCCCTAGAATGATTAGCGATATGACTACTATCTAATAACTTTATAAAGTCTGATTTTAAATCAATTAAGGTTTTTAATAAAATATTTGCCAAAATAATGTCTGCTTTGCCAGTTAATAATTCTGGTTTTACAATCGTTATCTGCGAGTCATTAATATTATTTGTAGTTGCATTTTTCTTAGTTGCAAGTAACGCTTGGTCATCAATATCCACCGCGATAACATGCTTACATCCTAGTTTCAACGCAGCTAAGCCCAAAATGCCAGAACCACAACCATAATCAATTATGTTTTTATTCTTTAAATCAATTTTCTCTAAATAAGTTAAACAAAGAGCTGTTGTAGAATGGGCACCAGTGCCAAATGCTAAGCCTGGATCTAGAGTTAGATTAATAGTATCTGTAGTAGGTGGAGTTATCCAAGATGGGCAAACTAATAACTTGTCTCCAAATTTTTGCGGTTTGAAATCCACCAAACACTCTTTTTCCCATTCTTTTTCTGGAACTTTATCAATCGAATAGATGCAATCAGGATATCTATCAGAAAGCAATTGCTTTAAAAAATCAAAATCCTCATCATCTGGATATATAGCGTTTAAAATTACATTTGGCCAAAGTGGCATAGTGCCAAGCTCTGGCTCTAGAATAGCATCATCAAATTTATCAAGCATGGTCACAGCTAGCGCGCCAAATTCTTCTAAAAAATCTGAAATTTCTTCCGCATTTTCTCTAACACAATTATTAATCACCAACTGATACATTGCGCTAAGAATCCTTCAACATCTTTTCTAAATAATGAATATTAGAGCCACCCTGCATAAACCCATGATCGCTAATAATACGTCTTTGCAAGTTAATGTTCGTTCTAATTCCATCAATCACAATTTCATCTAAAGCATTTTTCATCCGCGCAATCGCAGTTTCCCTATCTTCACCATAAGTAATCAATTTCCCAATCATAGAATCATAATTCGGTGGCACTGTATAGCTTGAGTAAATATGTGAATCAAACCGCACGCCTGGCCCACCTGGTTGATGAAGAATATCGATTTTACCTGGCGAAGGCATAAAAGTCTTTGAATCTTCGGCATTAATTCGACACTCAATAGCATGCCCGGATAATTTGATATCTTTTTGAGTTAGTGTAAATGGTAAATCACTAGCAATTTTAATTTGCTCTTTAATTAAATCGATGCCTGTTATCATTTCTGTAACTGGATGCTCTACCTGAATTCTTGTATTCATTTCAATAAAATAAAAACAACCATCTTGGTATAAAAACTCAAAAGTACCGGCTCCACGATATTTTATTTGACAGCAAGCCTTAACAACGATACCACCTATTTCTTTACGTAATTTTTCACTAATTCCAGGAGCAGGAGCTTCTTCAACCACCTTTTGATGTCGGCGCTGCATAGAGCAATCACGCTCTCCTAAATGCACAGCATTACCTTTACCATCTCCCAACACTTGAAACTCAACATGCCTGGGATTTTCTAAGAACTTTTCCATGTACACTACTGAATTATCAAATGCTGCCTTAGCTTCACTCCGTGTTAGTGCTATTGCATTAAGTAAATTATCTTCACCATGTACAACACGCATTCCTCGACCACCACCGCCACCAGATGCTTTAATAATAACTGGGTAACCAATCTTACGACCTAAAGCAAGATTTTTCTTATCATCATTTCCAAGCTGGCCATCCGAACCTGGCACACAAGGAACTCCAGCTGCTTTCATAGCTGAAATAGCAGAAACTTTATCACCCATGATCCGAATGGTTTCTGCTCGTGGACCAATAAATCTAAATCCGCTTTGCTCAACGATATCCGCAAAATCAGCATTTTCTGATAAAAATCCATAACCAGGATGAATGGCAACAGCATCTGTTATCTCAGCTGCAGAAATTATTGCAGGAATATTTAAATAACTTTTTTGCGAAGGAGCTGGTCCAATACAAACTGTTTCATCAGCAAGTCGAACATGTAATAGGTCTTTATCTACTTCTGAGTGCACTGCTACAGTCTTCACTCCAAGCTCTTTACAAGCACGTAATATTCTAAGAGCAATCTCACCACGGTTGGCAATAACAATTTTACTTAACATCTAAAAACCCTTTATTCGATAATAAATAGAGGCTGATCGTACTCAACAGGCTCACCATTGTTAACTAGAATATCAACAATCACACCAGCTCTATCTGATTCAATTTCATTAAACATTTTCATAGCTTCAATAATACATAAAGTATCACCGACTTTTACTGATTGCCCTATTTTTACAAATGGAGGAGAGTCAGGTGAAGGAGAAGTATACAAAGTACCAACCATTGGAGAACAAACTTTATGTCCAGTCGCACTAGCTACCTCTTTAGGTTTATCTTCAGCTGGAGCTGCTACATGATAATGTGCTACAGCAGGAGAAACTGGATGTGGCATTTGCATATAAGCCGGTGCAGGAGTAAAGTCTTGATTGTTATTTCTGCCAAGTTTTAAATACTCTTCGCCTTCTTTAATTTCGATATTTGTGAAACCTGCTTCCACCAGCCACTCTATTAAAGGTTTAATTTTCCGAATGTTCATTAGTTACTCTCTTTTTTCGATAAAGTTGATATAGCTTGAATAGCCAAATTATAACCACAAGTTCCAAATCCTGAAATAATCCCAGCAGCTATATCAGATAAATAGGAATGCTTGCGAAAATCCTCTCTAGCATAAATGTTACTAATATGTACTTCAATAAAAGGTATTTTAACCGCCAATAAGGCATCACGAATAGCAACACTTGTATGCGTAAATGCTGCCGGGTTTATTATGATGAAATTTGTACTATCATTAAATGCTTGATGAATTGCATCAATTATTTGTGACTCGCTATTACTTTGGAAACTACTAAGCGAGAACCCAGCTGCTTCAGCAGCTACTTTAAGGTCGGCATTAAGATTAGCTAAAGTAATATCACCATATAAAAATGGTTCTCGTAAACCAAGCAAATTCAAATTGGGGCCATGCAAAACATGAATTTTTTTCATCTATAAAATAAATAGTACAATAATTTTGCGATTTTGCCTGATTTTTAAGAAAAAGTCCAGGGGCACTAAACGAAAAATCTTAAACTAGCAAATAACTGCTTTTTCTATATTTAAATAAGTTATTGCTAATTAACTGTAACTCTGGTTAACTAGCGAATCTCTATCATTTATCCTAGAAAAAGCAGTTGAGATCGTAGCGAGAATGCTTTTTCTAGGTTTATGGAAACGGTAAGAGAAATATCCAACCACACGGAGGTTTTATGCATTCTATTTCCCGCGTTATTTTTTTGTTTTCATTTAGTCTTAGCATTCACGCTGCCGAATCACTCAGATTACAACATGTTTCACTGCCTCAACTAGAAAAAATAATCTATTTAAATTTAAATAATAGCAAAAGTACTCTTGCTAATCCAAATGAACTTAAGTTAAAGAAAACACGAGTCGACTTTAAAGATACAACTCATCGCCGATTTGAACAGCTTTATTTAGGTTATAAAGTATTCGGTGGCATGGCTATTTTACATAATACAAAATCTGGCAAAACAAAATTAAACGGCTTAGTTTTTAAGGAGTTACAAACTGATCTAGGAGAAAATCCTCCTTTTTCTAAAGCGCTAGCCAAAAATTTATACTTAAATTTCACTAAAACCTTCTCAAAGTCTATTATAAAATCAAAAGAAATCGAGCCTATTATTTATATCCAAAAAGACAAAGCGCATTGGGCCTATAAAATATCTATCCTGCTTCAATCAAGCAATGAAATACCAACAAAACCCACCGCTATTATAGATGCCAAAACCTTCAAAAAATTAGAAAGTTGGAATGATATAAAAACTTATCGAGAACTTGTAAACGGTATTGGCTTCGGTGGCAATCAAAAGATTGGCCGTTATCAATTTGGGGTAAAACTGCCATTTTTAGAAATATCTAGAGATGATTTTTCTGGGATGTGTTATCTCGAAAATCGCGACATTACAGTTGTGGATATGCATTTTAAATACCAATCAGCAAATGCACCGATGGCTTTTACTTGTCCATACTCTGAAGATTTCAATGCTTACTGGACAGGATATGATGAAAATGGATTTGATTTTATTAACGGTGGATATTCTCCCAGTAATGATGCTTTGTATATTGGCAGTCTTATTAAAAAAATGTACAAGCAAGCTTATGGTGTTGAAGTACTAGAACAAAACTACCAACCTACGCGTTTAATTATGCGAGTACATTATGGGAAAGGATTTGCCAATGCCTTTTGGGATGGGCAGAATATGACGTTTGGTGATGGCGATACATTTTTACATCCATTAGTTTCACTAGGAATCGGCGCACATGAAGTTAGCCATGGATTAACGGAGCAAAATTCTAATTTAGCCTACTTTGGCCAATCTGGTGGTATTAATGAGTCGTTTTCTGATATGGCTGCTCAAGCAATAGAATATTATGTTAATAAAAAGAATTCTTGGAGCATCGGAGGAGATATATTAAAACCAGCATTTCCTCTTAGCGCATTAAGATTTATGGATAAACCAAGTCTCGATGGCCACTCAATCGACTCAGCCTATGATTATCGGAATAATTTGGATGTCCATCATTCTAGCGGGGTTTATAACCGATTATTTTATTTGCTAGCAACTACCCAAAATTGGAGTACACATAAGGCATTTCAGGTAATGTTAAAAGCTAATTTAGACTATTGGTCAACAAAATCAGACTTTTCTGACGCGGCTTGCGGGATTATTTATGCTGCTGAAGATCTTGATTATAACATTGCGGATATAAAAAAGAATTTAGATGAGGTTATGATTGACTATGACTTGTGTTAGGTTATAGTGATACCAGGGTTGAACCTAGAAAAAGCAGTTGAGCTCTACTACGAATGCCTACTGCACTGAATTTTAAAGATTTTTTCATGTTTTTTTAACTCACCATAGCGGTGACTATGCCTTCGTCAAAAAAACATGAAAAAATCTTTAAAATTCAGCACATTAGTCATTCTCGCTACGATCTCAACTGCTTTTTCTAGGTTGAACAAAGTAATTTTTTAATTGACACTAAATGTAGAAAATGATAGCATTATGCCTATATTTAGTCCATAAAAATGGATATTGGCTTATGAATTCGAGACTTATCGGCGGGATACTGCTAATCGTTGGGACCTCTATCGGGGGCGGAATGTTGGCTTTACCAGTATCTTTAGCAGCCGTCGGCATAACAAACTCTATTATATTCTTATTTTTATGCTGGCTTATTATGACCTCTGGGGCATTACTTGTTTTAGAAGTAAATTTATCATTTCCACCAGGCAGTAATATAATCACTATGGCTAAGGCAACTCTTGGATTACCTGGCCAAATTATCGCGTGGGTTACCAGTTTACTTCTCTTATACACTCTCTTATCTGCTTATATTTCCAGTGGCAGCGACATCCTAAATAGCTTACTACAACAAATCCACATTAATTTACCTTCATGGGCAACCTCTATTTTATTTACCAGCTTATTTGGCTCAGTCATCTACAATGGAATTAATATGGTTGATTATATCAACCGTGGATTAATGTTTGGTAAGCTCGGGGTATATTTATTATTAGTTTTAATTATTAGTCCGCATATTAACTCTAGTAATTTAGCAAATGGCTCATTGCCGGCTATTACTGGCAGCTTAATGATTTTAATAACTTCTTTTGGGTTTGCCTCTATTGTACCAAGCTTACGTGAATATTTTGCTGATGACATCAAAATGCTGCGTAAAGTTATAATTTATGGCTCTTTAATTCCACTTATTTGTTATATAGTTTGGCTTGTAGTAATAATGGGTACAGTTAAAAATGAAGGGGCGCATGGTTTATTGTCATTAATGCAAAGCGAACATGCCGCAAGCGGCTTAACTGTTGCTTTAGGCGAGTCAATCCGAAGTGGCTGGATCCACGGATTTTTTGAGTTTTTTGCATCAATTTGCATAGTTACAGCATTTTTGGGCGTGTCATTAGGTTTATTTGACTTCATAGCCGACGGTTTTAAATTAAAGAAAACA
>MHBB01000039.1:0-1348 GCA_001803185.1 Legionellales bacterium RIFCSPHIGHO2_12_FULL_35_11 | reverse complement strand
CGCCTCATGGCTGTCCCAAAGTAGACTGTCAAGTCTTTCTAAGTTAGCATAGCAATATATAATTATTTGTATGGAAGATCACATCGCAGTAGTTCCAGGCGGACAGCTTGGACTATTAATTATGGGATGCGCTGGTCTTGGTTTATTATATATTGCTATGCTATCTTAGAAAGACTTGACAGTCTACTTTGGGACAGCCATGAGGCGGAAACTTGGACGATTTCTTAGACTATAAAAATGTACAAGCCTTAAATTATAAATTCCAAGAAAATACTAGAGAAAACATATTAACTATTTTTGAATTACATACTGATTTTAAAGAGTTTATTAAAAATTTAGACTTCCATAAAATAGTATTTTCACCAGACATAATTTGTTTATATCATGAGTCGTTAATTAATAAAAAAAATAATTTAAATACCGATGACATTATTTGGACTTCTAAACTTGATAATTCAATAATCATCGAAGCATTAAACCCAGAAAAATATTTAGCTGATAAATATATTGCAACAAACCCTGTCATGCATGGTGAAAATATGGGGTTTGTGTTAGCAAATAGCATGAAAACCGATAAATCAACCAACCAATTAAATCAAGCTATAGATTTGCTAAAAGCATATCCAGCTGCTTGTGTTAACCATCATTTATTAAGCTCAATTGCTATTTTTGATGGCAGTGGCATGATCCCAGACTCATTAAGCACCATCTTTGCTCAGAGAAAAATTTTTATCAGACATGTTGAGGAAGAAAAACCTCTTTTTTATCATATAGATATGCTGATCCATGAGATTTCTCATCAATATTGTAATCTTATTCTTAATTTGTACTGCATAATATCTGATTATAACCAAACTTTTTTTTCTGTAGCGCACAAAAAGCACCGACCAATCTATGGAATTTTTCAGACTATATTTGTACTTTATAGATTAATTACTGTTTATCCAATCGTTGCTGATATTCTACACAAGCATGGAGAAAAAGACTCTAACACGAACTACCGAGAACTTTTATATACTAGATTTTTCAAACTACCATGTAACTTCAGTTTGCGGTTAAAAATTTATTTGATGAAGTTTGAAATTTGTTATCAGCAATTAATAACTAGCAATGCTACAACAGACTTAGGAAAGGAAACCCTACGCTCTATGCGAGCATTGGTAAAGCAAATACGGGAATAAGGAGCCGTGCAACAATAACTTACATGAGTAGCGCCCAGCTTGTTGTTAGCTTGCCACGATCAGATCATCGAAAAAGCGCAGGTGTACTCATTGTCCATCGAGCTTTTTCGGAGAGCTGATCGTGGCGAGATGACGACAAGATGGGCGCTACTCCTGTAAGTTATTGT
>MHBB01000038.1 GCA_001803185.1 Legionellales bacterium RIFCSPHIGHO2_12_FULL_35_11 | reverse complement strand
ATTCCGACGTTAATTTTTTTGGGAATCCTCGATGTGATCGTCTAAATTCAAATTCTTTATTACCCAATTTGAAAACGCCATGCCTTTTATTGTTTAAAACGACAACACGATTGTAAGCTTGAGTTAATCCAAGCCCCAGTGAATTGTATTGATTCCAGGAATACAGTACAAACTGATCATCGCGTAGAAAGCAGCGCACCAATTCTTTATCGTCGGGTGGTAGTGTGCCGAAGGCGGATACTGCTGGTTTATAGTAAATACCGTTGAATAATTTTTTTAATACCCTTTTCTTGATCAATACATCTAGGTCTCTATCTACTGCGCTTGAGAAAGGCAATAACATATCCCGTCGGTAAACGTGACCGGCTTTCATGTGAGATTGTAAGTTTTCATAGGTATAGGTATTCATAAAAGAAGTATAGTAGCTTTGCCTAAAATTGCCAATGTTTTTATCAAAAATTCATGCAATATACGCCCCTTATAATACGAGGGAGAGGTCTTATTTGATGGATATTTGATAGAAATAGCGCTTTGCCTGATAAATAAAAAATAACCTCTTAATTTACAATCATTTTTAAAAACCCCACCCTCTGTACGAAACGTTCAAAAAATGACCTTCTGTTAAGGTTACCTTAATCGCCTATCGGTATACTTCCTTTTCAGGGCCATTTCACCAAAGTTTACAAATTGATCACTTTCCTTAAATATCGTGTGCTTAGCGCTGCTTTTTGAGTTTTGAGCTTAACCCCGTGTTTGAAGGTTTTTTCTTTTTCGAGTAATGCCAAAACTACTTTTCTCATTGCCGCAAGATTTTGATCTGCAAAGCCACGATAAATTTGGCAATCATCTTCATGCAATCCAACATCTAATTTCCAATGTAGATTATTTTCCACTGACCAATGTGTGCGAATGGCTTCGCACATTTTTTCATGCATTTTAAATGGTAGTGATGTGATGTAGTAACGCGTCGATTCTTCATCAACTTTTTTCTTATCTAAAAAAATTCTTTTCGATTTTACACGAACAACTGCTTGCAGATCTTTCCAGTCATTTTTGAATTTAAAAAAATACATCGTCGGCAAAATTGTATATTCACGCTCTTCAATTCGTTGATGACCATAATCATCCGTTTTCGTATCACGAGTAACCATATTTTTAAACTCTAATTGTTCTGCGCGAGCAAAAATGGATTCTGCTTTACGATAAAATTTCCCATGATTTTTCTTTAACGCCAATACATAATGTGCCTGTTTTATACGTATTAAATTAGCAATTCCTTTTTGTGTTCCCATCGCATCCATCGTGATAATTGATCCGGCAATATGTAATGCTTTTAATAAAATGGGAATGCCTTTTATTTCATTTGATTTATCCGGCGTACGAACAGAACCTAATGAAACTTTTTCTCGCGCTAAATATGCATTGATCAAATGCATATTTTTTTTATCACCATTAACATGACCGGATCCACATGCCGTTTTTCCGTCGACACTAATAATATCGAAATCCAATAATTGCGATATTTCCCCAATCCATTTTCGAACACATTGCTCAAATACAATCGGATCAATTGCTGATAAAACGCGCATAAATGTTAAGTGACTGGGTATGCCATTTTCTAAATTAATAAATTGCGATAACCATCTTTTTCTTTCTCTGCCAAAATTTTCGATCGCTTGCCAACCATCAGCACCACTCACCAACGCACATAATGTGATAAAAATAATATTAATTAATGGGTGCAAACAACGTCCTCCAACACGTGGATCTTTGATGTCGAAGAATACCCGAAATAGTGGTTGATCTAAAAACGAAATGCGCGTAACTTTTTCCATAATCAAGCTCCTTTTAAGGTTTTTTTAAACTACGCCGTCGAAACGTAGGGGCTTGATTACTTAAACTATTTTCTTATTCCTGTCCATTAATTATCTTAAAATCATCTCAGAATTTTCAGTCGAACTGTTCACTTTATAAACTTTGGTGAAATCGCCCTGGTTCTTTAATAATTGAGGCGTAAATTAGGTTAAATGTGCTAACACAACACCTGGTCAAAAGCCGTAAAAACTGCCTTTTTATACCCCGCTTTCTGGCGGGGTTTCATCACCTGTACACCTGAAACAAACCTGTTACAAAACTCCCCATCCGTTACACACCGTTACACTTTGAACCTAGCTTTCAAACACCCTTTGTCGTTAGAATTTGCTTAGAAAATAATCATGGAGGAAAAATTTTATAACGTTCGACGAAAAATAAAAGGGGAGAAGATATGCGTATATTTGATTTGGGCCGCCGAAAATTAACGACTAATGAAATAGCAACGATAAAGGCGCTGAATACGTTAATCGAAACAATCTCAACTGATGCTGAAATAGCAAAGTTCAAACAAACATCCTTTGCAGGTCCTCTGATTAGCGCAGTAGGTACCGCCCTATTCAATTATACCTTCGCTGATAATCGACATCACCTCGGGCCTCTTAATAAATTTTACA
>MHBB01000037.1 GCA_001803185.1 Legionellales bacterium RIFCSPHIGHO2_12_FULL_35_11 | reverse complement strand
TTCGTGATGCGGTCATTGCTGGCCATAAGGCATTTCAAGCTGGGATGATGCCAGAAAGAAATATAGCTCATGCCAGTACTTCATTGATTGATACCCCTTTCTGGCATCAGGAAAATTAATTATGAAAAAACCGGTTGTTTGGTCTATTGCTGGCATTGATCCCACGGGACTTGCGGGATGTCATGTCGATTTAGAAACGTTTAAACATTTTAATGTGGAAGCATGCAGCATCATTACTGCGGTAACAGCACAAAATACATCTGGTATAACTGCCATAGAATCCATATCACCAGATCACGTTGTGGCTCAATGCAACGCATTGAAACGAGAATTTAACCCAGACTCAATTAAAATTGGCATGCTTGGAACGATTAAAATCCATGAGAAAATTCTTCAGTTTTTAAAACATTATTCTGGGTTATCAGTACTCGATCCGGTATTCGGCTCTTCCTCAGGAAATTCCTTAATTGCTGAAAACGAAAAGCAATATATAGACAGTTTGGTTCGATTATTTCCTCATGTTGATGTGGTAACACCCAATCGTATCGAAGCTGAGAGAATTTTAAATAAACAACTAATTTCTTATGAAGATATTCAAGAAGCCGCACATGCTTTGCTAGCTCTTGGAGCTAAAAGTATTCTCATTAAAGGTGGGCATGTTGACGATGATTTGCTAAGCCAGGATTATTGGACAAATGGCCAAGAGTCATGTTGGCTTGTAAACAAACGCATGCCCCATAAACATTATCGTGGCACGGGGTGTGTGCTCTCCTCGGCAATTACGGCTTGTTTGGCTTTAGGATATTCAATTAAAGATGCACTTGTTATTGCAAAAATGTACGTAAATCGCGGAATTCGTAATTCAATTGAGATTGTAGAAGGCACTGCAAGATTATTTCATGGTCCTTGGCCTGAGAATCAAATCGATCTTCCTTATCTCTCTTCAACCCATTTGAATAGGTTACCTCCGTCCTTCAAAACTTGCCAGATAGGATTATATCCAGTAGTTGATAGAAGCGATTGGCTAGAAAAATTATTACCATTAGGCGTTAAAACGATTCAATTAAGAATAAAAGATTTGCATGGCGAGCCACTAGAAAAAGAAATTAAACGTAGTGTCATGCTTGCAAAACAATACAGTGCCACTCTGTTTATTAATGATTATTGGGAACTGGCTATTCAATTTGGTGCAGAAGGTGTTCATTTGGGGCAAGAGGATTTACCTAAAGCTGATATTACTAAAATTCGTCAATCGGGATTATATTTAGGTGTTAGTACTCATTGTTATTATGAAGTGGCGGCTGCCCATACTTTCAGCCCTAGCTACATTGCTTGTGGTCCAATTTATTTTACCACCTCTAAAGTCATGCCATTTAATCCACAAGGTATTGAACGATTACAACGTTGGCGTAGAACACTTAAATATCCTTTAGTAGCTATAGGAGGGATCAGTTTAGAACGACTATCCGACATTTTAAACACAAAGATTGACGGGATTGCATTGATTTCAGCCATTACTAAAGCGGCTGCTCCTGACATAGTAACGAAGCTGTTTTTAAAAATAATTAGAGAACACATTTATGGCTAATCATTCACTTTCTTCTGCGGAATTGTTTCGATATTCAAGACAGATTAACCTGAGGGAAATTGGTTTATCTGGACAAGAAAAACTAAAAAATGCTCGTGTACTATGTGTTGGTTTAGGCGGCTTAGGGTCGTCTTTATTGCTTTATTTGGCGGCATCTGGGGTTGGTAGATTAGGTTTGGTAGATTCTGATGCTGTTGAGTTAAGTAACTTACAAAGACAAATACTGTATCGAGAACCACAGATTTCTTGTACAAAAACTGCATCGGCTGCTGCACAAATTCAAGCACTAAATTCTAATATTCAGGTCGATACTTATTGTGAAAAACTTACAGAAAACAATGCAGCACAGCTTATCAGACAATACGATATTTTGGCGGATTGCTCGGATAATTTTTATACAAATTATTTAATTCATGATGTTTGT
>MHBB01000036.1 GCA_001803185.1 Legionellales bacterium RIFCSPHIGHO2_12_FULL_35_11 | reverse complement strand
ACAACCTGCGCCAAAAAATGGTAATGAAATTCCGGCCAGAGAGACCAGTCCTTGAGTTGGTTTATGACCCGCTATTCCGCAATAGTGAGCAGGGACTCGAATACTACCGCCACCATCTGATCCCAATCCAAATGGCGAACCGCCTGCCGCGAGGATAGCCGCTTCACCACCTGAGCTGCCACCAGCGCTAAGCGATGTATCATAAGGATTATTCGTTGCGCCATAAACTAAATTATCTGATTCGTAAGCCGTCGCCAATTCGGGGGTATTGGTCAATCCCATAATAATAGAACCCGCGTCACGTAATTTTGTAATGCACGTTGCTTCACGTTCAACACGGTGATTCGCGTAAGCTTTTGAGCCATAGCTACAATGAAATCCATTGATATCAATTAAATCTTTAATCGTGATGGGTAATCCATGCAGAAGCCCTAATTCGTCATTATTCTGCAAGGCTTTGTCCGCATCTTTTGCAGCGCTCAATGCACTGGCTTCATCAAGCTGCACTACTGCGTTTATGGTTGGGTTTACCTGATGTATTCTTTCTAAAAAAGCATGCGTCACCTCTGTAGAGGAAAGCTCTTTTTTCCGCATTAATTGGATTAACTCAGAGGCCGATTTAGTAATAATAGGGTTCAAGGACATCTAGATTCTCCGTTTTCTCAATATTGTATTTATTCAATGGTTCTCTTCAAAAAACTTAACGAAAAAGGTCATTGTTAGTTTGGGATTTGTTTTATTTTCCCTCACAAATTCTGCTGTAAATCCGCATTTTTTATAAAAGTCTGGTGCCTGAAATGCACACGTTACCGTGTTAATATTATCAAATCCTTTGTGTTTAAAAAGTCTTTCAAGCTCAGCGATCAACTTCCTGCCATAACCTTGACCACGATGTGATTGATCTACCCAAAGCTCATTGATATATATTGATGAATAGGAGGAAAAAGCTTCTAATACACCTATTACTTCATTTTTTTCATCAAAAAGCTCTAACGCAAAAGGCGTCCAATCAACATTAATGCCATGACTGGTTGCATAGTCTTTTAAACCAGCATCCATTTTAGCGTTGGTTTCTTTGGAAATTTGTTTAACAAACGATATTTTATAATTTTGCATGTTTTTATTCTCACTCTGATGACCCTGAGATACGAGTAAATCACTCTTTATCAAATAGAGCCCTTGTACGCCACCACAGTCGGAAACAATTTTGCTCGATCATAAATAAACTTCAAACTTTCAAAACCAACCGACTCCAATTGCTCTTTCGTTTGTGCCGATGAGCGATAGCATTGCCATTTGGCTTCTAAGATATCCCCAAAAATAATTTTTTGCAGTAATAAATCATTTTGATTTATAACAGATATGTCCCATTCACACTCGTCAGACATAGTCGGAGGACATGTTAAAAAACTAGTAACCAACTTTCCGCCAGGTTTTAACGCATTATAAAATGTACGATATAATTCAGTAACGCGCGCATCATCGGACTCATAAATATTAAGTCCATTACTGGAAATTAAATCAAATTTATTGGCAACATGAAGTGACCACGCATCACTCTGATTTAATTCCACAACAGTGGATAAATTTTGTTTGGCTGCAAGTAATTTAGCGTCGCTCAGCGCATTTGGGTCATAATCGACGCCGATAAGTTTAATATTAGAAATACCTGTTACTTTAAGATATAAAAGTTCACCCATCATGCCAGAAGGTATACAAGCAAGTGTCGAAGAGTGGTTGACTACCTGTTGATTTTCTTTTAAAAAAATTTCAAAACGTTCCTGAGTTGCTAATGTGGTGGGTGAGCGTTCTAAAATATAACGCTCTAATGGCGTTAAATTCTCTTGTTCACCAGACCAAGGATACGTCAGCATGTAATGCGTCCAATAGCCATTAATTCCACGATTTATCAAAAGAAATCTGCCCAATTCAAATTGACTAAGCTGTTGAAGTAGATCGCGTTGCATGTCAACTGTGGCATAGGGTTTGTCACCGTGTTGCCTGATCCGCGTAGCTATTTTTTGAATGGCCACGTCAATCTCTTCTGTTGTTATACTATGAGATAGCAAATGTTGTTGATCCATTATTTTTCACAAAAATTAGTTAATATAATTAGGGATGATAGGTCTCTGCATTAAAAATTCAATCAAATCATGTATGCACTCTTTATTATGTTATTTACGTTGCCCCATGGTATAAGCCTGTTGATGGTCTAGAGCTATAAACAATTCATGAAATAATTCACATGTTTCTTGATAAACACCAGGACAGTTTGATTCGCGTGGCCCCCCAACGTTTAACGTATGAATATTATTTTGGTCAACCCACTGTAATATATTTTCAACTGCAAATTGTTTTTCAGCTAAACTTACAATGAGATGGGGCTTCCCTCTGTGTTGTGCTTCTTCGATCGTTAATTTCGTTCCATCTTTTATTTTTTCAGGTAGTGGCCAACTTGGAACAATGATTAAAGTGCCATCTGAGTCACGAATATTTAATTTTGTTCTTTCATCAGGATTAGTCGTTGTAGCCTCCATTAAAGAAGGATGTTGATCTAATATACAAACATCATTTTCATCTAGGCCACCTTTAGGGCACCATCCCCCAATAGGTATACCAAATTCTGATGCGGTAAATAGCACGGCTTGATCAACACCTGTTTGACCACCTGAAACAATTTTTTCAATCATAAGATAAATCCTGGCTGGTTTTTTCATACTTAAATGGTGTAAATTTCTTGGGAAAATCGTAAATATCAATTCCCGTTAGGTTTTTGAGGTAGTTTACTAAAAAACTTGCCGGTGCTGCCAGCAAAATGCTGTAAATGGCCTTAATTGAGAAACTAATAGCCACGACTTTCATAATATTGTGAAGTGGAATGGATGAGATCTCCATCATCACAATCGCTACAAAGGAATAAAGGGCTTCTGAAAATGTTGATGAACCCAAGCTCCTTAACCAAAAATAACGTCCTTTAAGCAGTATTTTCCAGCGAGACAACACATACGAATTGGTTAAGTTCGCAACAATATAAGCGATGAATCCACTTATATTGATGCGTAGTAATGATAAACCAAGAACATAACTGTATGAGCCTTGCTCTTTAAAAAACGAAGGATGGGGTGCTATCAATGCCAGCTGACAAATAACAACAAAAAATGTTTGCGCTAAAAATCCTGTTATAATCACGGACCGCGCTATTTTGTATCCGTAAATTTCCGTAATGATATCATCAAAAATGAATATCAATGGCGATGTAAATGTGCCGCCTAAAACAAAAAATGCATCACTTCCAATGTATCGGTTGGTTAAAATGGCATTACAGAGCATGATGCTCATATAAAACATGCTGATCAAAATAAGAACTTTATACCCGTGTGGGTTTTCCATTAATCTCTGCTTGTTATGGTACTCATTCATTGCAGTCTCATTTTTCAACTAGTCGGAGATGGGGCGCTTTTGTTATAGATAAAGCGTTTTCTTCAATTTTGGGATTCGCAAATTTCAACCCTGCTAACACACCGATACAAAAAGCCTGTACCGCATCAAATTCTTCGATGAGCGACCTGGATAATGCAATATCTCTTGGATCCATCAAAAATTGCTCACCTGTAATCTTAGATTCAAATCCCAATAAACCATTTCGATTTTGATACAGAAGATGATTGTTTCCATACCTAGAGGCAGAATATTTGGAGAACACGCTTCTAGGTTTCACTTGCGCCTTTGAGTTCCGAGTATCAAATTTAGTGGTTTTCTCATATTCAATACCAATATAGCAACCTTGAATCGGGTGTAATCCGTATAAGATATCCTCATCAAATACAATATCTTGAATGAGTGCATCAAAAACGGCTTTTGTGTTAATGCATTGCATTTTGAAATACTCCACCTGACCTTTAGTATGAGAGTCAACAATTTTGTATAAAATAAAATCGTTTAAATCCACTTTATTCGTCGTCCTAGACATGAAACTTGCAACCATCTTTTTAAATGGCAGCGCATACACATTCATTTATCCCTCCGTGTGCAAAGGTCGCATCTTCCTGTTATAAAAAAGAGTTAAAAAAACCACACCTAATATTTCGTGCTCCTCTTTAGAGAATTTCAATATCGGAGAGCCTTGATTAATAGGATGCAATTGCCACTCTGGTGGATCAACAAATAACTCTCTTAATGTCAATTCATTATTTTGGCGCAAATTAATGAGAACAAGATCACCGTCTGTGGCTGATAAATCAGGATCCACAATAAAAAGAGTACCTTGTTGAAAACGGGGATGCATGGAAGGCCGGCTTTCTAATGCGAATGATCGTGGGCTAACGTTTTCATTTTTACCAACGGTCACAGGTACCCATTCATGCCATTGGCTTAGATCAATCCCATCTATATTTTTAGCGGACTCCCAATCCAATGCGGGAATAAATAAAGGTTTGGTCTGACCGATAACACCGAAATGAGCTACCTCGTCAGTTGCAATAAGGTTATCAATCGTTACCTTAAAATAGTCAGCAAGAGCTTTTAACGTCGATATTCTTGGATCAGTCGTTTCTCCAGATAGTAACCGCTTTACAGAAATCACAGGGATATTTAAATCTTGAGCCACTTTATTTTCAGTCGTTTTCTTTAACGCGATAAAGCGCGCTAGATTTTCGGCAATACTGCATCGTTGCGTTAAGTCTAAATTCAGGTGTTCTGCTTTCACGTTCATTCTTAGTCAGTTTTTATAAAGAAATGATACATCAATGTATGAAATAAAAAAACAATAATATTAAATTTATTTAAAACACAAAATTAACAAACAATATTGTTGACTTTACAAAACATTGTTGTTTATATTTGTGACTTAATTGTTCGCGACGAATAATTGCCTCATTAAATAATAAAACTAAATATAAGGAACACAATGATGATGCATCACCACTCGAAATTACAAATCTACAAAGGAATCATTCAATACTTGCTGGATTCTACCAACTACACGATAAAAAATATTGCCGAGATCACTAATTCCTCAGTAAAAAATATCCGCACTATCTATTGCGAGGATCAGATCCCAGCACATTTTTCAGAGATCCATTTAGTAAAACTCTATCACATGATGCTTGAATTGAATTTAGATGGACTAAATGAGGCAAGAGGCCAAAATGCAAACGCTCAATATTAATCAAGCTGCAGAACTGCTTGGCGCACATAAAGAGACAATCCGACGATTAGTGGCAACAGGAAAAATACCTGGACTAAAGATCGGCAGAGGATGGATATTTATTGAACAAGATCTTGTGATTTACATGCGTTCCAAGTATGCTGGCGGTGTTACATCGCAGGGCGCTGTTACCAGGAGAGAGAAACAATGGCGCTTTACAAAAGAAACACAGTTTGGTGGGTTAGTTTCACCCACAATGGACAAAGAGTACAACGAAGCACTGGGACTACCAATAGGATAGAAGCCCAGGAATACCATGATAAAATCAAAGCAGAACTTTGGAATGTATCGAAATTAGAAAATAAACCGATATATTCTTGGCGCGATGCAGTCGTACGGTGGCTTCGTGAAAATGAAAACAAACGCAGCCTTGAAACAGATAAAATCCATCTGCGTTGGTTGGATCAATACTTGCGTGGTTATCAGCTTCATGAAATTAATCGTGATCTCTTGGAGGTGATTGCCTTAAAAAAAGAAGCCGAAGACGTAACACTTACAACTGTAAATCGTGTCATGGAAGTAGCCCGAGCAATACTGACTAAAGCGCATCGAGAATGGGAATGGATTGATAAGGTTCCTGTTGTACGTATGCGGCAAGTTGAGAAAAGTAGGATTCGTTGGCTAACTGTGGATGAAGCAAATTCGCTGCTTAAAGAATTACCGTCACATCTTAAAAGTATGGCCGCATTTACTTTAGCAACAGGGTTGCGTGCATCAAACGTGATTGAATTACAATGGAGTGATGTTGATTTAGTTAAATGTCATGCATGGGTTCATCCAGATCAAGCTAAAACGAAAAAAGCAATTCCTGTACCGCTCAATGAAGTTGCTATGGGAGTGTTGCATTCACGATTGAACATCCATCCAAAATATGTTTTTACTTATAAGGGTAAAACCGTGTTTAGATGTAGTACACATGCCTGGACTAAAGCATTAAAACGTGCCGGAATTGAGAATTTTCGTTGGCATGATTTAAGGCATACATGGGCAAGTTGGCATGTACAAAATGGGACAAGCCTCCAGGAATTACAACAACTTGGTGGTTGGTCTAGTTTTGAAATGGTCTTACGTTATGCTCATCTTTCTGGTGATCATTTGCGAATAGCAGCAGACAGAATTGGCTCATGGCGTGTAGCGGAAATAAGTGACAATAGAGTGGCTGTGTAGATGAAAGTGTTACAAATTTACTACATCACCTTTTTGAACTTTGGAAAAAGTAACGTAAGTGCTTGATTAAATGGTGCGCTCGGAGGGACTCGAACCCCCGACACCTTGGTTCGAAGCCAAGTAATCAAATTATAAATCTCTTTAAAATCAATACCTTACGATGCATCAAAATCGTAAATTACTGCCTAAAACGGCCTAGAACGGCGGAGATCTGTCACAGTTACGTCACGTTTTCGTCACAGCTAAAATTTTAAATTAAACTACCAATTGACATCAATACCCATAATTGGTATTATCATACCTATTATGAAAAAATTAAACTCAAGCTTATCCAACGTTCTTTTTCCTAAAGTTAGGCAAGGTGTACTTTCATTACTTTATGGTCAACCAAATCAAACTTTTCATACAAATGAAATTATTAGGTTTGCTAACTCCGGAACTGGAGCAGTACAGCGTGAGTTAGAAAAATTAACAACTGCTGGGCTAATAACTATTCAATCCATTGGCAATCAAAAACATTACAAAGCCAATTCTAACTCACCAATATTTTCAGAATTAAATAATATTGTTTTAAAAACCTTTGGCTTAGCAGATGTACTACGACAAGCACTTTCTTCTATTGCTATACAAATTCATATAGCATTTATCTATGGATCTGTTGCTAAACAAGAAGATACAACTAGGAGTGATATTGATTTAATGTTAATTTCTGAAAACTTAACTTATGCTGATTTATTTACATTGCTTGAAGATACTCAATTACAATTAGGTAGGGCTATAAATCCAACATTTTATTCGCCATCAGAATGGTCCAAAAAGTTACACAGCAATAATAATTTTTTAATACAAATTATAAAGCAGCCAAAGATTTTTTTAGTAGGGAATGAAGATGAGCTTAACCAATTTAGATAACTTGGTAAAAACAGGCCAATTGAAAATTGAATCTATGAATCAATTAGAAGTTACTGGTTTATTAAATTCAGGTAAAGCACGATTGCATGACGCCGCAAATGAAACGCTTAATATTGAAAGTCGTTTTGATTTAGCATATAACGCAGCACACTCTTTATCTTTAGCAGCGTTACGTTGGCACGGATATCGATCAGGAAATCGTTATTTAGTATTTCAAGTTCTACCACATACTGTTGGAGTTGGTGCAGAAGTATGGAGAATATTAGCAAAATGTCATGACAGGCGTAATCTTGCTGAGTATGAAGGGTATCTTGAGATTGACAATCAATTATTAAATGATCTATTAAATGCAACTCAAATCTTACTAAAACAAATACTGACGTTAACCGCTTGAAATTTATCTTTCTTGTGGAAATTTATGTCTCATGTACGCAACGAAAAATCAGTGCGCTTTATTAAAAATATACTTGAAAATAGCTTAAAATATCGCTGGTAATATAAAATCAAAATGCACATATAAAAGTAAAACACACACCTTTCGCATGCTGATGTCACGCTTTGCAACCATTTGATTTTTATGATGTTTTAATGATTATTTGATAAGTGTTTTAGAGGAAATTGCGGTGAATACGTGGTGAATAAAATGATGAATGATAATTTATTGATTTTACTGTATTTATATGTATTTCTTCATCAGACATTCACCACTAGTTCATCAAGTTAATAACAAGAAGACACTTATGAAGATCTATTGCTGTCATTAAATAAATATCTAATCAACGTTGATATTATAATTATTGGATGTGTTGCTATTTTTACAGGAACTAAAAAGATAGATTTTAAAATTACATTACCTTCTTCATAGCATGATGAGTTAGTCAATATTTACGATTGTTTCTCTGATTTGCGGGAAGTCATGATTTCCAAAGTACGCTGTTTTACTGGAAAATTAGATAAGTATAACCCCAGTTCGACGTTTTTTTTATGGCATATAAGCTAATTCGCTTGGTTTTGCCACAAGTTGCTTGATTGCAGTGATTTTTAAGGGCTCAATAACATAAGCAGCCAATCCAGCAACCAAATGTGACATTGCATTAAAAATAGAACGATGTCTTGTATGCCAAATATGATACTTATGTTTCAAACAGTTAAATATTGTCTCAATTATTCCGCGCTGATTCAGCAACTGTTGTTCATATTCAGTTAAAGG
>MHBB01000035.1 GCA_001803185.1 Legionellales bacterium RIFCSPHIGHO2_12_FULL_35_11 | reverse complement strand
CGTAACCTCTGGGTTGCTTCGTCGCTGCGCTCCTCGCAATGACGGCATCGTTGAATTGACCGCAGTTTTAATCACACCCCCTACCTGTTAGGTTAATCCACCAGAACATTCTACGACATGATTATCTTAAAGTAACAGTTGAAACTCAAAACAACCTTACTGAAAAACCTATGGTAGCACCTAAACATCCATCAAGATACCGTGTGACAGAGCGACAGTTGCGACAGATTCAAAATTGTCGCAACTTTCATAGTGTCACAAAATGTTTATTATATCCCATATAAACCTAGAAAAAGCAGTTGGGATCGTAGCGAGAATGACTAAAATTCAGTGCAGTAGGCATTCGTAGTAGAGCTCAACTGCTTTTTCTAGGTTAATTTAAAACCTGGTCAACCGCTTTCATCGGTGAATTCAGGTTCCATGGCAGTTTTTAAATTTACGGTTGCTGCCACAGGGGCAATTCATGGTGCGAGAAATCATTTGTTCAGTATTGGCTGTTGGTAGATGTTTGCCACCAACATAATACCACCGCCCTTCTTCGAATATAAACTCACTTTTTTCATGTATTGATTTTAAATGAGAACCATCCACAAAGCTTGCCTCAAATTCCACATAGCCTCTGCCTGTGCTTTCAATGGCTGACTCAAGTACCTTAAGCTTAATCCAGTTAACTCTTTTCGCCCAACGCTTTGCATCCTGTTCTTGAAAACCAGCCAAGGCATTACCACGCATAGTTTCTTTGATGTAATCAATATTAGCTATGGTATAAGCCGAATAACGAGAGCGCATCAGCGCTTCTGGCGTCGTGCAACTTTGTTTACCAGTAATGAATGGTTCGCAGCAAGATAAATAATTTTTTTTAGAATCACAGGGGCATAGACCATCAATAAAATTATCCATCTCTATTTCTTAATCGTTGCGCTTAAAAAAGAAGTCGCGTCTTGTTTTTCATCAGAGTCTGTATGCACTTCGCCGGGTTTTATGTTTTGTAGTTTAGTTTTAAGATCATGTAGTGGGTTAGTTATGCGCTTAAAAGTGTTTTTGGTTGCGTCATCTACATTATAAACTATTCCTGCTGTACCTGCGGTAAGAAACACTCCAGCAGCTACATATGTAACATAAGTAACAATTGCTGCAATAGCTGCAACCGGTATAACTGGTGCAGGGAAAACACCTGCTAGGATCAATCCCCCTGTCAAAACTGCAGCAGCACCATACATCATATATTTAAAAGCAGCTGAGCTAATTTCATTTTCTTTTTGTATTATTTTATCTATATCTCTAGATGCCTGGCCATTTTCTCCAAAATATTTACATAACTCAGGATCTATTGGGTTTTCAACAAAAGCATGCAATTTATCTAGGATTTCCATTCTCTTTTCAAAAGGCAAGATGCTCTCAGGAATATTTAAATAACTTCTAGGGATTTCTCTAAGTTCATGCAAACAAGATTGTAATTCTTCGCATTTATCTAGAAATGAATCTGTAAAATATAAACAATTTACCATGTCGTTAAAAAATTTATCTTTATGGTTATCATCATCATCGAAATCAATTTCTATTATTTCTTCATCAACATTACTTAGGTTTAATGCATTACGATAAATGATCTGTTTATTTTTCGAATCTATTAATAAGTATTCACCTAATTTCGAAGGTTCGAACTTACTTGCATCTCGAATATTGTTAGGATCTATTGTTATACCAATTTTTTTTAATTCATTACAAAGTTTTTGTATTATGAGTGTTCTTTCGTTCTGTTTGGATAAAACAAAATCAGATAATTTCTCTGACTTTTCAATAAACTCTAACTCTTGTCGTTCATTTATATCTATTGATTTATCTAATGCTTTTCCCTTGGCTGCAGTAAGCATATTTGTTATATGTGGCGGCAATCTGGTTATTGTTTTATTGTTTCCTCCTGTCAAAAGAAATTTATTATATTCATTACCTAATGTTTGTGCGCCGTTCCAAAATTCTTGTAAATCTAACAAATCTTTCTTATTAATATCTATATGTTCAACAGATGGTGTTTTGAAAGTTCTATCTACAAACCATAACTTATTATTATTAAAAACAAATAAATTCTGACCTGGACCTGAAAGAGATTTTTCTGTTCTATTAATATCATCTAATGAAGTCTGCATCAAACCACAATAATTTGTTTTATTTAATTCATGAGCCTTAACTTGTTTATTTAATACATCCCTTGCTGCCTTCAGCTCTTCTATGCGGCCATGATAAATACCATACCACCAACTATCTATATATGCCTTACGAATTTGAGCTTTTCTTGCCTTGTCATCTATTTCTTTAGCTTTTGATTCGATAGATTCATCTTTTGGAAAGTATTTACTAAGGTAAGGGATCCTCGGTGAAGGTAAAATATCTATCGCTCTAAAATAATCTCTATAGTCTATTTCCTTCGCAAGCTTTTCACTTAATTTACTACGTGGATTTTTTCTGTATTTATCTGCTAAGTAATGAGCGTCTGCTAGTTTATGCTTGTGTTCATTCCAATCATTTACTTTATTATCTTCTATTATCGCTAAAGGAATTTTAGTTTTTTGAGCGTCAGATAACCAATCAAGATGATTTTTTTTATCACACCTTCCGTTTATATCTATGTAATATAAAAAAGGAACTGAATTTTCTTTTTGAGTATTATAATAGACATAACTATCTCTATATTTTTTCTTTTCATCGAATAGTTGATGTAATGTGTTCTCGGTACTTATAGCATAAAACCTAGCAAATTTTTCTTCATTAAGATGCTTATTATATATTTCAACCATGAATTTTTTTGCACTAAGCAAATTTTGTAATGAAGATAAATCTTTTTTTGATGAAGTTAACTCATTAAATACCTCAAAAGGTATTTGTTGCTCTGCTTCCTCTAATTTAGACTTCGAGTCAGTATTTTGTTTCCCTCTATATCCGTCTATTTCTTCTGCACAACCTTTATAAGATTTATTACGTTGTAGTTTTTCTACAAATTTACACAATTCATCAAGTTTATAACATTTTTCTAATATTCTTTCTGACGGAATATTATTTATTTCCTTCTGCATATCATGAAATAATTGTTTTATACTATGAGCGTTAGCGTCTTGAATAAAACGATTTATTTTAGATAAACGTTCAGAAATCATGTGATTATGCATTGCTTTTCTAAATTCTTCTTTTGCTAAGTCTTCATTATCCTTAAATAAATCATTACCCTTATATTTATCATAAGCATCTATATATTTATATATTTGATTTTCCGCTAAATAAGCAAAAGGATTATACTGATTATTCTTCGTATCAGGATAAATTTCTTCTCCAAATTTATCTAGTCTATTTTTTACTTCATTATGATTTGTTTTTGAGTTGAAATGAAATCTATTTGTACCTGCAACAGCATTAACAGCATCAACAGCATCAACAGCATCTTTCTTCATTTTTGATTGCAACGTATTAGAAAAAGGATGTTCCATTGGCATATTTCACCACAAATAAAATAACTTAGTGTTCTTTAATTATACTACTTCCTTTAAAAATAATACAGCTCACATCATTTTTTTTGTGGAATACTTGCTTGGACTTCGCGAATTTCTTTTTCTAAATTCTCTTGCATAGTTTTCATGGTTGCTTGATTCTGGGAGTTGACTTTATCTATTTCAGATTGCATAGTTTGCTGCATTTGTTGCAGCTGACCTTGCAAGCTGTTATTCATATCTTGGAGTTGCTTTTGCGTTGCGGCTTGCATTTGTTGCATTTGCGCTTGAATTTGACTATTTAATAATTGCACCTCTGATGCTTGTACGGCAAAACTATTATGACTTACAGTTGATACCATAGCCGCACAAACCAAAAAACTTACCTGTTTTTTCATTTTTAAGTCCCTAATATTAATGATTAATAGTAAAACCTTAATTTGTTAATGTAGAAATCAAAATACTTTGGATAAAGACTCCTTCTCCTCGAGAGATATTATCCTCGCTTCATTTTCCAACATTACTGGTATATCATCGCGGATCGGATAGGCAAGTCTGTCAAAAAGACAAATTAACTCTCTTTTTTTAAAAAGCAACTTTCCTCTACACAATGGACACACTAAAATATCCAAAATTTTTTTATCCAATCCTATCCCCCAACAACTTGATTTCTAACATAAACTGGCGAAGCATCCAGTGCATTTTCTGATTTAATTTTGCCATCTAAAACCAATCTTATCATAACTTCCGCTAAAGGATAAATGACCTGCTCACTTTCTACTAAATTTTTTATGCTATCTGATAATCTACTTGCATAAGTTTCCAATCCAACCCCAGCAAGAATAATAGGTCCTCTATAAAAAATGTTTATATTCTCAGCCTTAGACACATCTAAATTATCGTGCGTAAAATCTTGAAAAAACTGCCAATATACCTCATCCATTTTCGCATCAAGCATAGCAAGTACTGCAATATTTTCTGAAATATTAAAAGTGGATGCAGCATACGCGATTGCTTTTAATGAAGACACTGGATACAAAGGTAAGTTCTTAGCAAACGCTAATGCCTTAACTACGCTACATGTAACTCTAATCCCTGTAAAACTACCAGGACCGCTACCATAAACTATGCCATCTAAGCCTGATAAATCAATATTTGCTGCTACGAGCAACTCATCTAACAATGGTAAAATATATTTAGCATGTTGTTTTATATTCTCATGCTCTCTAGTGTGCATTACATTATTTGCAAAAAGTGCAATACTAGCACGCTCTGTTGATGTGTCAATTGCAAGCAAATTCATTATTTAAAACCATTTCTTTAATAAAAGTTAATACTTTCGCTTCATCTCTAGTTTTTTGCATAAATGGCAAGCTTGAAAAAATTACTTCACCATAATTCCTAGAGGTCAATCTAGGATCAGCTATTAACAAAACACCAGTATCCGAAACATCGCGAATTAATCTACCTACTCCTTGCTTCAAAGAAATTACAGCATTTGGTAGAGATAATTTATCAAAACTACTAATCCCTTGCGATTCTAAATATGCCATTTTACCACGAATCACAGGATCAGTAGGACTAGCAAAAGGTAATTTATCAATAATAACACAAGAAAGGGCCTCACCACGAACATCTACACCTTCCCAAAAAGTTGATGTTCCTAGCAAAACAGCATTACCTAATTGTCGAAATCTTGCTAATAAAATTGGCTTAGACTCATCTCCCTGAACTAGTAAAGGAAATCGTAACTGATTTTTTAGAATAGTTGCTACATGCCTCAATGCCTTATGTGATGTAAATAAAAAGAAACATCTGCCCTCACAAGCATTAATAATTGGTAATGCTTGCTGAATTAAGATCGCATTATAATTAGCTGATTTTGGATCCGGCATACCTCGCGGTAAATATAGAATTGCTTGTTCTTGAAAGTTAAATGGACTAGCAAAACTAAGCACTTTAGCACTTTTTATACCAAGAGATTCAGTAAATGCTGAAAATGAAGCAGCAATGCTAATTGTTGCTGATGTAAAAATATATGCGCTTTTATTTGTTTCCAATAATTCCCGAAAATCATTTGCAATATCAACTGGTGTAATATGGAACACTACCGAGCGCTTAAATGACTCCACCCAACGAATCGAATTCTGTTCATCCTGATTGAACTTCAATAACAATTGCTGTAATTCCTTGGCGCGCATATTGCATCTTGCTAAGCCTACTTGTTCAGATACATTTACTTCATTAATGCAAATTAGTAATTTTACGATAAAATCCGACAATTGCTGTATAGCTGATTGAAACTCTTTATTTTTCTGAAGAGCTATATAGGAGATTTTCTCGCCCAATTTTTCGCAAGAAATCCTAACTAAATCAATGATACTATCTAACTCACGACTATATTCAACTAATGGTTGACTGACTAACTCTAACGGTGGGTACTCGCGAATAATATCGCTAATTAAATCTTGCAACTGCCGAGTACTAAACCCACTCCCATGAAAATTACTATATATTTCAGCAAGTTTATGTGCTTCATCAAATATTACCGTATGAAACTTCGGCAATATTTCACCAAACCCTTCGTTTTTTAACCTGGAATCAGCAAAAAATAAATGGTGATTCGTAACAACTATATCTGCGTTAATTGCTTTTTGTCTTGCCTTAACTAGAAAACAATCAGCATACTCTTCGCATTCTCGACCTAAACAATTTTCAGCTGTCGAGCAAACATAAGGCCAAGCCATAGACTCTTCACTAACATCTGGTAACTCACTGCGCTCACCTATTCTTAATCTTGCCATGTTTTCATATACATGCAAAATATCCCGAACACACTCAGGACTAGAAAATCTACCTTCTTTGGCGTGTAATTTAGTACGATATTTACAAATATAATTCGAACGGCCTTTTAAATTTTGCACTGTTTTAGCAATACCTAGGCCATTAATCAATATTGGCAAATCTTTATCAACTAATTGATCTTGCAGTGTTTTCGTAGCCGTAGTAATAATGGTTTTCTCACCACTGAGAAGAGATGGTGTTAAATAAGCGAATGTTTTACCAGTACCTGTGCCAGCTTCTGCTATAAGAATACTTTTTGCTAAAATTGTATCAGCAATTGCCAGCGCCAACTTAACTTGTGGTTCTCTGAATACAAAATTACTTATTGCTGTTGTTAAGCGACCACCTTTCGACAATACCGATTTAACCATGTGCAAAAAATTTGTTTTAGCGGCTAATTCTTCCGAAACTTTTTTATTTGCAACACGACTACTTCGCCTAATTATTTCTTCCACTCGCGCTCTAAATAGTCAATTTTATCCTTGACCCCTTCCCAATCAGCAGCATCAGCAGGAGCATCCTTCTTCTCAGTAATATTAGGCCATCGCGCAGCTAGCTCAGCATTAATTTTTAAAAATTCTTGCTGTGATTCTGATAAATCATCTTCAGAAACAATAGCCTCAACTGGACACTCAGGCTCACATAAAGCACAATCAATGCACTCATCAGGATGAATAACTAAAAAATTTGGCCCTTCATAGAAACAATCAACGGGACAAACCTCAACACAGTCTGTATATTTACACTTAATACAACTATCAGTAACAACAAAAGCCATAATCCTCTCCGTTTGCCTCCACAATATTAGACTTCTTCGAAGCTTGATTATAATTTTATATCCTAACAGGACTACTACAAAATTACACGATAAGTTTTATATATCGTTGCAATGCCCCTTGATTTGCTTGCAAAACTTGAAATGCCTGGGAAATTTGCGATTTTCGTTTTGTAGGATTATTAAATAATTCAATAATATTTTCCACTAAATCATCAATATCTTTCCGCCAACCAATCGCCCCGCTCTCATGTAACTGCTCACAAACGGATCTTGAATTTTGCATATGAGGCCCACAAAAAACTGGCACACCCATAACCACAGGCTCCAACACATTATGACCACCAATTGGCACCAAACTGCCGCCAACAAATGCATAATCACTCATTTGATAAAAACTAAGCATTTCACCTAGTGAATCAATTACCAACACCTCAGTCGTCTTTTCAATTTCAACAGGATTGCTTCTTTTTGCAGTCTTAAACCCTAATTTTTCACTTAGTGCATAAACATCAGAAAAACGCTCTATATGTCTTGGCGCTATTAATAAAATAATTCCTGGAATCTCACTTTGCAATTTTCTAAGTCTAGTTAAAAGCTGCCTTTCTTCATCATCATGTGTACTAGCTGCTATCAAGATAATTCTATCTTCACCAATTGCTATTTTAAATTCTGAAAAATCCTGCAATTTTTTACCAGGATGTGTAATATCAAACTTCACATTTCCAGCTACACTAACTACTGATTCATGAGCTCCTAAACTAATAAATCGCTTGGCATCTAACTCGCTTTGCGCGCCAATAAAACTAAAGTTTGCTAATACTGGCTTAAATATTTTGCCAGTTTTTTGATATTGCTTAAAAGCTTTATCAGAAATTCTAGCATTAACTAATCCTAATTTAACTCCGAATAAATTTGCAAAATATAGCAAATTAGGCCAAAGCTCTGTTTCCATAATAACCCCTGTTTTTGGCTTGTAAGCTCTGAAAAATCGTTTTACACACCAAGGTAAATCATAAGGAACATACTGATGAAGAACTTTATCTGCAAATTTTGAAGTTACCTGTTTCGAGCCAGCTGGAGTCATAGTAGTGATTAAAACTTTTTTATCTGCCTTTAAAAGACTTTCAATTAACTGGGTTGCAGCAACAACTTCGCCTAAGGAAACAGCATGCACCCAAGTATCTACTTCCTCGGTTTTTAACTTAGCGAGCTGAAATCTTTCTAAAATCCTTTCTCGGTAAGAAATATTTTTTCTACTTTTTAAAAATAACCGCATTACAATTAATGGCACAAATAAATAAATAAATAAAGTATAAATTCGACGCACTGAAAACCACTCCATCACAAAATAAACTATAGACTTTCCTGATGTTTTATAAGTCTTGCTAGGATTATCCTAGAAAAAGCAGTTGAGATCGCAGCGAGAATGACTAATGTGCTGAATTTTAAAGATTTTTTTCATGTTTTTTTGACGAAGGCATAGTCACCACTATGGTGAGTTAAAAAAACATGAAAAAATCTTTAAAATTCAGTGCAGTAGGCATT
>MHBB01000034.1 GCA_001803185.1 Legionellales bacterium RIFCSPHIGHO2_12_FULL_35_11 | reverse complement strand
AACATGAAAAAATCCTTAAAATTCAGCACATTAGTCATTCTCGCTACGATCTCAACTGCTTTTTCTAGGATTATTGCTAGTTTAGTATATAGTATAGCTCAACTAATTTATTTTGCTCATAGAAACTATTGGATAAATTTCACACCAAACCTTATACTTAAACATCTTCTTTACTACATTCGGATTATTACATGAAGTTACTTTTTGATTTTTTCCCAATTATTTTATTTTTTATATGCTACAAATTTTACGGTATCTATTATGCTACGGCTCTAGCCATGACAGGTTCTGTTATTCAGGTCGTATTTCATCGCATAAAACACCAACGTTATGAAAAGCTGCATTTAATTAGCCTGTTTTTAATTCTAGTTTTAGGTGGCGCCACACTCTTTTTTCATAACCCATGGTTTATAAAATGGAAGCCGACCGGAATTTACTGGATTTCATCTTTCGTATTTCTTTGCTCCAATTACTTTGGTAAAAAACCATTAATTCAAAAAATGATGGATAGTAATATTCAACTTCCTGTTAAAATCTGGAAAAGATTAAACTTTGCTTGGTCAATTTATTTTCTAATTATGGGCTCATTAAATCTTTATGTTGCCTACTTTTATGACACTGATGTCTGGGTTAATTTTAAACTTTTTGGTGGTGCTGGATTTATGTTAATTTTTGTATTTCTCCAAGCAATATACCTCACCAAGCATTCGGTCGAGACATCATCGAGTAAATCATAATGAGACTACTACTAATTGAAGATGATGAGTTATTAGGTGACGCCCTAAAAACTGGTCTTATTCAATTTGACTTTGTTGTTGATTGGATTAAAGATGGACAAAGTGCATTGCTTGCTGTATCTAATGAATCATTTGACTTAATCATCCTAGATTTAGGTCTTCCAAAAATCCCTGGAATGAACTTCTTAAAGAAAATTCGCGAAAAAGGAATTTCAACTCCTATTCTTATCCTAACAGCAAGAGATGCAATTGACGATAGAGTCACAGGTCTAGACAGCGGGGCTGATGATTACATGACTAAACCATGTGATTTAAATGAACTTAGTGCAAGAATTAGAGCACTAATTCGCCGCTCGCAAGGAAGAGCGGATGCTATACTAGTATATAAAAATATTACCTTAGATCCGGCTGCACACGCTGTAACCATCGATAATAAACTTATCGGCGTTCCTAAAAAAGAGTTCGCTTTATTACATAAACTTCTTGAAAACATTGGTCAAGTTCTTTCTAAAGAAGTATTGGTGCAAAGTATCTACAGCTGGGATGATGAATTAGACTCAAATGCACTTGAAGTTCATATTCATAATTTGCGGAAAAAATTAAATCCTGACTTTATAAAAACTATTCGTGGTGTCGGTTATTTAGTAGAGAAGGAAAAATAAATACTAAGGGGTCTAGAAAAAATAACTTATGCTAAAAAAGCACAAGTTATTTTTTCTAGACCCCTAAGGAAAAACTTTGCGATCCTCAATTCGAAAATTTATATTGGTATATCTTCTGCTAACGGTCGGATTAACCGCCACAATCACGGCTTTTTTAAATTTTTACCTAGTCAGAAAGGAGATTCATAAACATCTTGATAAGATTATTAACACAACTACTGTTGCTTACAAAGCACTCCATGAAAAAAAGGTAGACCACAACACAACTATCCAGTCCGTTATTGCTGATCAATATAAAGCCCGCATTGAGCTAGAAGAAAAAATCGCCTTATATGACCTGATAATCATAATTTTTTCTTTTCCTATCTCTGGATTTATAATTTGGCTTATAATTGGATATGGTATTAAAAGTCTAGAAAATTTAGCAAGCGCGCTTGCAAATCGAGCCGAATATAATCTTAATCCTGTAAATATTCATAAACTGCCAAAAGAACTAAAACCAGTTGTCGATGAGCTTAATAATTTACTATCTCGATTAAAGGAAGGATTTGAACGAGAAACCAGATTTGCCGCAGATGCAGCCCATGAATTACGCACGCCCCTTGCTGCACTTAAAGCCCAAGCCCAGGTTGCATTAAATACTATAGATTTAAATGAAAAAAACACTGCTCTGCAAAAGGTAATTGCTAGTGTAGATAGAAATACGCACATTGTGCAACAACTTCTAACTATGAGTAAACTCGTACCTGATGGCTACAATAACAATGAACTATCCGATGTAAACTTACCGAAAGTTGCCAAAGAAATTTTAGCCCTATTAGCTCCTGACGCCATCAACAATCATATAGACTTAGAGTTTATCTGCAATGAAAAAGTTGCTGATTTTTATGGAAATGCAACTGCCATCGGCATTCTCTTAAGAAATTTAGTTGCAAATTCGATAAATTGCTCGCATCCTAATAGCAATGTAATTGTTAAAGTCGAGCAAATAAAAGACAAGGTAGTTTTAGAGGTAATTGATAATGGGCCTGGAATATCTGATGAAATTAAAGAGCGAGTTTTTGAAAGATTTTTTAGAGCACTTGGAAATAAAAAGCCAGGTAGTGGGCTAGGTTTAGCAATTGTTAAACAAATTGCCGACCTTCATAATGCAAAAATAACATTAAGCTCAAGACCCAACGGCACAGGTCTCATCGTCAGAGTTTTTTTTATTAGCAAAACAAGGATCACTGGCAAGCATAAGTAAAAAAGGAATAAATACAAATGATAATAAAAATCCAGCTTGGAACATTCCTACCCAGCCAAGATGAATCTGAAAAAAAGCTCCAATAGGACCTGAGAATACTCTTGGAATAGATGCAAAAGCAACTAAAATTGAAAACTGGGTTGCTGTATATCTACAATCAACATAACTCATAAATAATGCAACTATTGCCGTAGTCCCCAGACCTGCTGCAAAATTATCACTCATGACAGCAGCAGATAATAAAATTGTATTTTTACCTACAATCGCAAGTACAATGAATAAAGAATTAGTTAACGATTGTAATAGTCCAAATGCTAATAAAGCATGGTATAAACTGTAACGCAATAAAATTATTCCACCTAATATCCCACCAAAGATAATAGCAAGCACTCCTAAGATTTTATTAACATATGCTATTGTTGATAAAGAAAAACCTACCCCTTGAATCAAAAATGGCATGACAACACCACTTGTCGTTGTAGTAAATGACTCTCCGAGCTTAAAAAATAAAACAAATAAACAAAAAGTTAAAATCTTAGGCCTGCTTAATAAATCTTTTATGGGATCAGTAAAAATATGTGCAAAGGAATTATCAGTATTCTCTAAGACTTTTCGCTCCTCTGCAAAAATAGATGCAAGCATACCAATAACCATTACAAAACCCATAACCCGGTATACCACTTCCCAACCATAATTTTCTGCTAAAACTAAAGAAAGACCGCCTGAAATTAACATGGCGAGTCTGTATCCTAAGCTAGCAACAGAAGCACCTAAACCAAATTCTTCGCTATTTAAACACTCAACCCGATATGCATCAATAACTGAGTCTTGAGTGGCGGAAACACTCGCAAGAATGAAACCCAAGACCGCCAATGTGATTGGAGAGGTTTGCGGTGAAAACCATGCCATTAGATTAAAACCAACACAAAGAAAAATCTGCATTAATAACATCCAGCTTTTTCTCCGGCCAAAAGATTTAGAAAGAGAGAATCTATCTAACACAGGAGACCAAATAAACCGATACAAGTACGGTAACCCTAGCAAACTAAGCATACCAGTTGCATAAACTGACATGCCTGTCTTAGCAAACCATGCCTGTAGAGTACTGGTGACCATAGCTAATGGCACACCAGATGAAAATCCCAAGATAAAAACTACAATAAATCTTCTAGTAAAAATTAATGGCATGATAAATTTGATGATAAATGCTATTTATTACTTGCACCATCTTTACTGATTGATATCAAATGCACTTTAAATATTAAAGTTTCATTTGGTCCAATTAAACCACCAACATTACGAGATCCATATGCAAGGTTAGCTGGAACGTAAATTTCCCAAGTTGAACCAACAGGCATTAATTGTAAAGCTTCAGTCCAACCAGGTATTACTTGGTCTAAACGGAATGTTGCTGACTTACCAGTCTTGTCTGTGCTATCAAATACTTCGCCATTAATTAAATGACCGGTATATTCAACAGTTACTGTGTCATCTTGCTTAGGTTTATCGCCGTTACCTTTAGTTAATATTTTATACTGTAAACCACTTGGTAAAACTACAACACCAGCTTTGCTTTTATTGTTGCTTAAAAATTCTTCACCTTGCTTTTTATTATCTTGAGACTGTTCTTCAAATTGCTTAGTCCGCTTAACCATTAAATCTTTTTGGAATTTAACCAAAGAATCTTTCATTTGTTCTTCAGTCATTTTTAATGGTTTGCTAGTCATAGCATCTTGAATACCGCTCGCCATTGAAGAAACATCTAGCTCAATTCCTTGCTTTTTTATATTACTGCCAAGATCTACACCTATGCTGTATGATAATTTTTCTAAGTCTGTATTTAATGGAACATCGCCTGCAGCATATGTATTTGACATAGCAAAGCTGATTACAGCAGCTGCGATAAGTTTTCTTTTCATAGTGAATCCCCTTTTAAATTTACTACATTACAAATACTCAAAAAACATAGAATGTTATTCTGCACAATTTTAAATTGAATTACTAGCCAATACTGGCAAATTATCCTGAATATTCCACCAAACAAAATTAATAATGCTTCCGAGCCTTTAAATTCAATGAAATAGCCATGTGTTTACTTTTTCAATTGATCACCTATTCGGTGAAATGGGCACTGCCATTAAGTCAGGTTGTAAACATTGATTCGCAAGTAAACCAATCACTGCATCCGTTAAACTATTAATGCGCTTTTTATTAGGTTTAACTAATAGTTAGCACATGACAAGGGGCATTGTTAATAACTAAATGCGCTGTGCTATCTAGGAATTCAGGGATATTTTTATGAGCATGTCTCCCAATTATTATTAAATTACATTCTAGTTCCTGTGCTATTTTTATTACATTTTGCTTGATTGATCCAATAGTAACTATTTGATTTTCAACTGGAATATCTAGTGATTCGCCTATAATTTTTAAAATTGATTCCGCATTTGCTTTTTCATCGACAGGGTTATAAATTTCAGTAAACCCTAATCCTTGGGCAATTTGCAAAGAAGTTGGTGATTCAATTACGTGTATAAGAAATAAATTTGCATTTAATTCATTGGCAATTTGTCTTGCTTGAGCACACATTTTGAAATGATCTTTAGACAGATCGGTTGCATGTAAAATATTTTTATACATAATTATATTCCAAATATTTGTTCTTAATTTTTATTTTAGATTATGTTTTAGATTTTCACAGGAATCTCACACTTTATATTCAGCTGGACTTTATGACTTTTTAAAGACATGTTCTAAAATGCGTCTTTGCGAGCGATAGTGAAGCAATCTAGAGCCATTAAGCGTCACTAGATTGCTTCACTTTGTTCGCAAAGACGACAATTTTGAGTGCCTTTTGAAAAAGTCATAATCCAGTTCAGATAAATTTAGTTCACTACCAGATATTTCTAATAACGGTTTGATTACAAAATCTCGCTCAAACATTCTTGGATGAGGAATTTCTAAGTATTTTGTTTTTATTTTATAGTTTCCATATAATAATATATCGATATCAATGGTTCTAGATCCAAAACGACGCTTAGTTACTCTGCCTTGATTGGCTTCTATTTCCCGGCATTTTTTTAATAAGGCAAATGGAGGCAAGGAAGTTTGAATTGAAATAACTAGATTGTAAAACATTGGCTGAGCTTTTACGCCAACAGGTTTGTTAAAATAAGGTTTTGAAATATTGATAATGGCAGTATTTTTAATGCGATTTATCCCGGAAATAGCTAATTGTAGCTGTCTTTTCGGTGATTTTAGGTTACTTCCTAAACCAAGATAGCATGTAGTCAATGTTTTAACCTAATAATGATTTAGAATAATTAAATACCATTTTATTTTTGGTATTCGAGTCAGCATCTTGATAGTCAGTCCACCAGTTTGCAAGATCCATACATTCATCTCCAGCAAGTGCTCTTAATGCTAAAAAATCATATGCTGCTCTAAATCTTGGATGTTGGAGAAGATGTTCTGCTCTTTTCCCAGACCTTTTCGGGAAACGATATTGGAGCATCCATACCTCTCTAATAATTTGCGTATGTCTCTTTGGAATGGAAATGATTTTACTTTGCTCGCTTATTATTAGAGACATAGATTGCTCTATGGCATTTAGAGGATCTAGACCGCTATTTTTTAATTGAGAAACTTTATTTAAGAAAGGAAACCATAAAATTACCGCATAAATAAAAGCAGGAGTAACTGGTTTATCATTTTTGACTCTATTATCAGTACTTTCTAGGGCAAGAAGTATAAATTTACGACTAGATTGTTTTTCATTATTTAATAAATTTGCAGTTTGGGGGAATAAATATTTAAAAATGCCATACTTTTCCAGGAGAATTTGAATTTTTTGCCCAACTCCCACTTGATATAATTTTATCATTTCATCAAATAATCTTGAATTAGAAACATGTTGTATAAGATAATTTGACGCATAAATTGCATCAGAAGTTTCTTTGGCAATTTCAAAATCAAGTTTAGCGCTAAACCTTATTGCTCTTAACATTCGGACAGGGTCTTCTTTATATCTTGTTTCAGGAACACCGATAATTCTGATAGTTTTTCGTTCAATATCTTTAACGCCGCCGGTAAAATCAATGATTGAGCTATCTTCTATGTTGTAATATAAAGAGTTGATTGTGAAATCTCTGCGCCAGGCATCTTCTTCGAGAGTCCCGAAAACATTATCGCGAACTAGCATGCCTTTTTCGTTAGTAAGATTATTTGAGCTCTTTTCTTCATGGCTTGTTCGAAAAGTAGCTACTTCTATAATTTCTCGTTGATATAAAATATGAACAAGCTTGAACCTTCTGCCAATAATTCTAGCATTTTTGAATAAGTTTTTGATTTGATTAGGTTTTGCATCAGTTGCCACATCAAAATCTTTTGGGGAGTGACCCAATAATAGATCGCGCACGCTACCACCAACTAAATATGCTTGAAAATGCGAACCACTTAGTCTATTTAGTACTTTTAGGGCGTTAATATTAATATCTGTTTTAGATACACGATGTTGATTACGCGGGATAATGTTATTAGAATCAATTGGTTGTTTGAATCTTTTTGACCTACGTAATAGTTTTTTAATGATGTTTATAATCTTTGTTCCTTAAGGATGCCAAATTAACCTAGAAAAAGCAGTTGCTAATATACAAACAGGAGTCTCCTAAAACTCGCATTTTTCAGTATATTGGGTATATCATATCATTAATGCAGTCTTGTTGACAATTTTTAGGGGAAATTGATGGATTGGCTTGATATAATTCTTAGCGTTCTGACTTTAACCGTATTAGAGATTATTCTTGGAATAGATAACCTAGTATTTTTAGCAATTTTAACTGAAAAATTACCCGCTAAAAATCGTCAAAAAGCTAGGTATTTGGGCTTGACCTTTGCTTGGATGACAAGGTTGATGTTACTTGCATCAGCAATTTGGATTGTGCATTTAAATCAGCCAATAATTTCGATAGATAAATTTTCCTTTTCTTTTCGTGATTTATTTTTACTATCTGGGGGTGTTTTTTTAATATTAAAAGCAACCCAAGAAATAAGTTATGAGTTAGTTGAGAAGCAAGAGAAATCAAGCAGCAAGTTTTCTGTTAATAAAACATTTCAATTTGTAGTTTTACAAATTGCTTTGATGGATATTGTATTTTCACTAGATAGTGTTTTAACGGCCGTAGGTATTACCAACAATTTTACGGTTATGGCAGTAGCGATTACAATTGCCATTTTAGTTATGATTTATGCCAGCAAGTCAGTTAGTAATTTTATTGAAAAAAATCCAACTATTAAGATGCTGGCTCTTAGTTTTTTAATGCTAATCGGAACCATGTTAATAGCAGATAGTTTTCATTTTCATATACCAAGAGGCTATTTATATTTTGCTATGTTATTTTCTCTAAGTATTGAAGCGTTAAATATGATTAAAAGGCAAAGGAATAGAAATAGGCGTTTAAAGTAGGGTTGCTGACAATAGCTAAAGGATAGTTATGTTAATTATAAAATCTTTTCATATCATTGCTATGGTAGCTTGGTTTGCTGGGCTTTTTTATTTACCAAGATTGTTTGTGTACCACGCAGAAGCACAGGATGAAATAAGTATAGCGAGATTTAAAATAATGGAGCGAAGATTGTTTTATGCAATTACTACCCCAGCAGGTATTCTTACTATCATTTTAGGAATTTTTTTAATTGGCTATAATTTTGATTATTATTTACATGCGTATTGGATGCACGCAAAATTATTACTGGTAATTTTATTGGTTGTATATCATATAATGTGTTGGTGTTTTTTAGGAAAGTTTAAGAATAATGCAAATAAATTAAGCAGCAAATTTTATAGGTATTTTAATGAATTACCAACTATTGCTTTGATATGTATTGTGCTGCTAGTTGTAATGAAGCCATTTTAGCCTTGCAGTGACAGATGGGAGTAATTATATAATATACCGCGCGCGGGTCACAATCTGAAGTTTTTGACTTGCTATTTTCGCGCCATTTTGCCGTTTAAATCTTGACAATAGTCCAGCTATTGCGCTGCGATTTAAACGGCAAACTGACACAAAAATAACGTCGTCAAAAAAAACTTCAGATTGTGACCGCGCGCAGTATAGTTAAATTTATACAACTGGACTCTTTATGACTTTTTAAAGATATGTTCTAAAATGCGTCTTTGCGAACAAAGTTAAGCAATCTAGAGCCCTTGAATGCCACTAGATTGCTTCACTTTGTTTGCAAAGACGACAATTTTGAGTGCTTTTTGAAAAAGTCATAAAGTCCAGTACAAATGGATTGATGAAATGGGTTTTATAAAAAGCACCTCAGCCACTGCAGTGAGTTTAGAAAGAAGTCTATTATTAATTACGAGCTTCCTTATTTCCATTAGTTTTTGTGCCTACGCAAGACAAGCAACAGGGCTTACCGAATCCGAAGCGCACCCCCCTCATCTTGGCAATTTTGCACTACCACAATCTCAACAACCAGGTCCATTCTTTTCATTCGGACAAAATATTCTTGAAAAAAATCAATTTCAAGCCTACCTTCAAACCACCTACGAACAACGTCGACTCGCATACTTTACATGGGCAACCCCCGCTTTAGTTTATGGCGTTACCGATGCGATCTCCGTGATGGTCGCATTACCAATTGCGATAGAGTATGCCGAAACACTGCATCACTCTTCCGGACTTGATGAGGCATTTGTTCAAGGGGAGTGGGCTTTTTATAATCGCTCTAGTTTTAAATCAACAGAGCAAGGAACGTTAGTGGGGGCGGTGAATTTCCCCACCGGCTCTACCAAAAAAGAACCGTCAACCAGTTATGGTGTTACGAGTTATTTTATTGGTGGAACTTACAATCAAACCTTTGTAAATTGGCTATGGTTTGTTTCAGCCGCAGCGTTTCATGTGCCACCTTATGAAGCAACGCATCGCTATAATCAATATTTGTATCAATATGGATTGGGAAGAAACATCAAAAGTGTAACCAATAAGTATATTTTCTTTGGCCTATTGGAGTTCAATGGAAACTATGAGGAAATAAAGGAAATTCAAATAAAACATCATCACCACGTCCCCGAAAAAAGTACTATTTACAAATACGGTAATGTTATCTATGCGACACCGTCGTTGTGGTTCTCAACGCCAAAATTATTTGCACAGTTAGGTTTTTCCTTACCGCTTGATCAGCAATGGACTGACATCAACAAGCATAAGAATTATTTTGTCTCCCTTGCGCTCGGTTTGACTTTCAATTAATGTCCACTTGTAACGCATAAATATTTTTTAGGTTTTATTAGTTTGGTTAACCAAGGTGCTAACATTTTAAGGTTTTGCGAAACTTTAAATGGCATTCGCTTAAGAAAATAGCATGTTTTAATTTTCGTCGTTGTTTGAGTAGAGCG
>MHBB01000033.1:1470-1883 GCA_001803185.1 Legionellales bacterium RIFCSPHIGHO2_12_FULL_35_11 | reverse complement strand
TGAAAACGTTGGACCACATTGCCTGTTTGATCTGTGATTAAACTTGTAGAACCAATGTTATCTTTTAAGATGTCGTATTTTGTTACTTGACCTGCGTCGTTTTTAACAAGCTCAACATTTCCAATATAAGTTTTATAAATGTTATGTGTGCCCGTATTATCGTAAGCGTCAAATTAAGCACCTACTTGCCTAATTTTCAATTTTGCTATTTTTAAAATTAAAAGGCAGCAGGGCTTCAAACTGCTGTACCGTTTCACAGGTAGGGAGTTTTGTTAGTGCATGGCGCAGCCAGTCGTAGCAATTCACTTTATGGGCTCTGCATGTTTCAATGAGGCTGTAAATAACCCCAGCCGCTTTGGCGCCTTCAACACTATTACAAAACAACCAGTTTTTTCGACCGACCGCGAACGGTT
>MHBB01000033.1:0-1429 GCA_001803185.1 Legionellales bacterium RIFCSPHIGHO2_12_FULL_35_11 | reverse complement strand
CCATCTTGTAAATACGTTTGTAATTTCGGCCATTGGTTTAAGGTATAAGAAATGGCTTTACCCAATAAACTTTGTGGCGGAACTTGATTCACTTGTTTATCTAATTCAGTTTTTATTTTATGGATAATTTCCGACGCGTTCTCTTGTCGGTATCTTTTAATCGCATCGAAGCAAGTTAAGTGTTCAGTAATATATTTTTCAATTTTGGCTAATCGCTGAATTTGTTTTAAATACCAATCTGCTGCCCCTGCTTTTTTACTGGCTTTCGCCGCGTCGACAAACTTTCTTCTCGCGTGATACCAGCATCCTACTTGAATGACTTTGTTATTGCTTGCCGATAACGTATCGTAAGCTTGATAGCCATCGCAATGCAGATAACCTTCATAATCCGCAAAGAAATCCACCGCCACCTCATGAGTACGATTCGGAAAGTACTGATAAACAAAACTGAATCGTTCAGGCGGACCTCCACCAAAGACCCACATATAAGACATCGATTGTGCCGTCTTATTTTTTTCTTTTAATACTTGGACAGTGCTTTCATCTGCATACGAGATATTGTAATTTAAAATTTCATCTTGCAATAGATTTACTAAGGGTTGAAAGAGTCGACTGCATTTAATCACCCAATGACTTAATGTTGCACGAGGAATATCCGCGCCGATGGCTTGCAACATTTGCTCTTGTCGATAAAGCGGCAAATGAAATTCAAATTTCTTGCTTAATACCTCAGCCAACAATCCGGGTGAAGCGATACTTTTTGGAATCGGTTGCTTTGCTTTTTTAGCGGTTTTGATGGTATCGAAGCAGCCTTTGCAGGCATACTTTTTTTGAATATGTTCAATCACATAAATTTGTGCGGGAATGATATCCAGCTGTTCTGTTTTTTCATCGCCGATATAAGTCAGTTGACATCCGCAAGGGCAAATTTTTTCTGCTTCAGGTAAATCATAAATTATTGGCCGACGCGGTAAGTCTTTTGGTAGCGCTTTGCGGCCTCGTTTTCGAGTGTGTTCAGGGATGGTAATGCTTTCTTCCGCTTCTTCAATTTCTTTTTCGGAAAAGAGCTCAGCGAGTTCATCAAATAAGCGCCCCTGTGGATCTGCATCAATAAACTTTTCAGAAGAGACACCGAACTTGCCGTGTTTTAATAATTTAATTTGTTCGTGTAAATATTCAATGAACTGTCGTTGTGAAAGAATAGTGGCTTCTTTTAATTTAATTTCTTCTTGGAATTGATTTTTTTGTTCAGCAAAATTATTTTGTAATGCATGAATAATCTGAATTAATTCATCCCTGTTTTCAGGCGGTAATTTGGCTTCATTTATCATTTCAGCATTATATCACATTCAATAATATTCGCTATAATTTAACTCAGAAAATTCATTCATTAATTGAAAATTTAATCCCGCCAATAACCAACTTAATT
>MHBB01000032.1:6955-17802 GCA_001803185.1 Legionellales bacterium RIFCSPHIGHO2_12_FULL_35_11 | reverse complement strand
CAGACTCCTTGCTTCGTAACCTCTGGGTTGCTTCGTCGCTGCGCTCCTCGCAATGACGGCATCGTTGAATTGACCGCAGTTTTAATCACACCCATTGCGAGGTACGAAGCAACCCAGTGAACAGAGCTACGAACCCTGGTTTACTTCGTGCCTCGCAATGACGAATATGTGGCAACCAGATAGGCAGGCATTAATTATCATATCCTTCGACCACATCTTTTAATAATCCAAAATCCAAGGCCAACGCTTACCGTTATACTAAAGATAACACCGTAACTATTCTCCCAAGAAGATGAAAATAATCTCAAAGCATCTGGGCTATGCAAAATCGAAAATGGAATGGCTAAAACCACATCCACTAAAGCTGAACCAGCCACTAAACCACAGGCAATCCGCATTCCGACTTGATTACTATTCTCGATTTCATTTTTAGATAAATTTCTTCTAAATAAATTTCTTTTTACTAAAAAGGCTATCATTCCTCCAACAAACAACGGGATAGATGATGTAATTGGCAAATACATCCCTATTGCAACACCAAGAATATAAATTCGTATAAATCTTTCAAATTTAAATAAATAATTAAAACTAATCACCGCAAAAATAATTAACCCACCAATACTCATCATAAGCCACGGTAAGTTATTTTTAAAAACAGCGCTAGTAATAGCAGCAAGCAAGGCAGCTGTTGGAGCAGGCAGAGATTGGCTTATATCCATATCTGAATGAGGAATAACACCAGCAATACCATATACATCAAATAAAATTTGCATAACTGGTGGAATTACGCAGGCTGAGACAACTACCCCAAGTAATAACATTATCTGCTGTTTCCATGGTGTTGCACCAAGAATGTGGCCTACCTTTAAATCTTGCGTATTATCGTTTGCAATGGCCCCGATTCCAGTCACAATTGACGCGATTACGATAACAATTGCCTCTGCAGCAGCAATTTGATTATCACTAAATGGTAATGGTAAAACCGACGTCATTAAGCTTATCAATAACCATGCAGCAAATAATATTCCAGCAATAACTACAGAGCTCCCTGGACTTGCCGTTACCCCGACCATACCAGAAAAATATGCAGTAATAACTGAAAACAAAAAGCCAATTATTAATACATATAAAACTGCACTAAAAACTACAATGAAATTGTAATCTTTACCTAATCCAACTTCATTAACTGGTAATATATAATTAAAAAATATATATAAAACAACAGTCATAATAAAAATTCCGGTACAAATAAACTTCAAAGGTATATCAAAATCTACTCTCGAAAGTTTGCTGCCCCTGTCTTTTGACTCTTTGCTTGAATAATATGACTTTAACATGCTATTTTTTAAGGGCTTTAATAGTTTGATAAATGTCCAAACCCCCGCAAATAACATAGAACCTATACCTAAGTATTGTAATTGGCTATTCCATAGTAAAGGCCCAGCATTAGAGGCTATATCTGTCATTAAATAACCAGGAAAAAATTGACTAACAATTGGTAAAGATACAGCCCAAGAAAGTATTGCTCCAATAAAAATACTACACGACATATCAAAACCAACTAGAAAGCCCGCTCCAAGCATAGTTGCGGAAAAGCCGGCTCCTATACAAAATATAGATTTTTTAAAACCAAACCAGTAACGCCAGCTACTAGCTAGAAATTTGATTCCTACTTGCAAAAATTCTAATATCCCGCCTATAAAACTTCCTAATACGATATCAACCAAACCTATTTTTGCTGAAGATGTTTTTAATACTTCAGCGATAGCTCTACCTTCTGGAAACTTTAAAGACTCATCATTTACTAATGTTCTGCGGAGTGGGATTGAAAATAAAAAACCTAACACTCCTCCGCAAATTGCTATTAAAAAATTAGTTAAATAGTCAAACTTATGCCAATACCCAATAATAATTAAAGCTGGAATGGTATAGACAATCCCTCCAGCAACAGCCTCTCCTGCAGACGCAGCAGTTTGCACAGCATTATTTTCTAATACGCTTGAGTCTTTAAAAAAACGTAAAATTCCCATTGAAATGATCGCAGCAGGAATAGATGCAGAAGTTAAAATTCCGAGTTTTAAGGCAAGATATGCATTTGCTGCAGCCAATATCATTGTTAAAAAAATTGATAAAATTACGCAGCGTATAGTTATTTCAGCAACTTTTTCATTACTCCCAATAAAAGGGGTACTACTTCTCATAACTGTAATCCTTTCTATTAATCTATATCAGGTACTGTGTATGGCGAAACCAACCATTCATGTTGATAATTTTTGTCATAAATATCCCATTCTTGTGAAGAAAATCTCTTGCTGTCTATATCTAACAATAACCAACATAAAAATTGCGCAACAGTGTCGGATGAGAGTAACTTTTTTTCATTTTTTAACTCATGAAAAAATGCAAATTTTTCCTTTTGCATACCTCTTGAATTGCGAATTTGTTGTTGCATATCTGTATCGATAATTCCTGGCATAACAGTACCAAAAGCAATATCAGTCATCTCTAACTGACAGCAGCGAGTTAACATATCTAATGCGGCTTTAGAAGAACAATACGCACTCCAAGCCGCTATGGGAAAGTGTGCAGCCTTTGTACTAATATTTAAAACTCTACCATTTACTAATTTATTACGAAGTAATTTGATCAAAAATAGTGGTGCATCTAAATTTACTCGCATAGTAGCATGCCAATCTTCTTCTGAAATATCCGCAATTGAAACTATCGGCAAAACTGTCCCGGCATTATTGATTAATCCTTTTATATTTTTAATATCTTTCAAATAATTCTGTACTTTTTCTCTTTCTGCAGACATTCCAAGATCTGCTTGAACATAATTAATATGTGATGAATATGATGCTGTTAGCGATAACTTCTCAACATCTCTTCCGACAATTAATACATCTTCCAATCTAGCTGCTAAAGAAATAGCCAAAGACTTCCCTATCCCACTACCGCCGCCTGTTACTATGTACATAGTAAATCACAATTTTTTTAATGTTTTACGAATAATAACAGACATGATAGGCTTAGTATAATTTATTTATATTTTACTCATCGATTAGCCAATCTCCATCACCATCTTCATGATCATAAGATAGCACAATGACTTTTGTACCAAGAGTAATAAATTCCTCATTTAACCATTTTGCAGCACTCGGATAAACCCGAATGCACCCATGACTTGAATTGTAATGAGGCACTGCATAAGCAGCATGTATAGTATAACCACGATAAAAATACATGCAATAAGGCATTTTAGCCCCACCTTCAGTTTCAACAGGATACTCACCAGAACGACAATCAGCCCCACGTTTTGCATAAACTTTAAATGTGCCAGTTACAGTGCGACATGGTTTATTAACATCCTCACAAAAGTCTGCTCCACCTGAGGCTCCTCCAGTCAACAAACGATTTCCATCTTTATCATATGCTGCCCAAGCAAAATTTTTAGGATCAAAAACAAAAACCTTTTGCTGACTAGGAGTAATTCTTTTAGGAAAAGTTACCCTTCCCCTAAAATCTAGCGTCCGGTAAACAGTATGATGCGTCATTCCTTGGTCATCTACTATATAAGTTGAAGGATCATTTTGCACACATCCGGTCAGTGCACCAATAACTACTAAAATAAATAAAAATATTGCCTTACACATCTTAAAATACCCTACAAATGAAGCTTACGATATTTGATTCTAGAAGGTTTACAAGCATCAGAACCTAGCCTGCGTTTTCGGTCTTCCTCGTAATCCGTATAATTACCTTCAATAAAAGTGACTATTGAATCACCTTCAAATGCAAGTAAATGAGTACATACTCTATCTAGAAACCATCTATCATGTGAAATTACAACTGCTGAACCTGGAAAGTTCAAAACAGCATCTTCTAAAGCCCTTAAAGTTTCCACATCTAAATCGTTACTTGGTTCATCCAGCAATAGGACGTTTCCGCCTCTTTTTAAAAGTTTAGCCAAATGTACACGATTTCTCTCACCACCTGATAACTGACTCATTTTCTTTTGTTGATCAACGCCTTTAAAGTTAAATTTCCCTACATAAGCTCTAGAAGGTATCTGAAAAGATCCAACCTGAATAATGTCATGCTTATCAGATATTTCTTCCCAAACAGTTTTATTATCATCAAGCTCATCACGCATCTGATCAACGTAAGACAATTTAACAGTTTCACCAATCCTAATTTCCCCACTATCTGGAGTCTCTTGTTGCATAAGCATTTTTAGAAAAGTTGATTTACCAGCACCATTTGGACCAATAATCCCCAAAACTCCTGCCTTCGGAAGAATAAAATTTAAATTTTCAAACAAAACTTTGTCATCAAATGACTTGGATAAATTTTTACCTTCTAATACTAAATCACCCAGTCTTTCGCCTGGTGGAATATAAAGCTCGTTCGTTTCGTTTCTTTTTTGGAATTCTTTTGAATTCATTTCATCAAAACGTGCAAGTCTTGCTTTGTTTTTCGCATGTCTTCCTTTGGGAGATGTTCTAACCCAATCAAGTTCCGCTTTAATAGCTCTTTGATGAGATGCTTCTTGCTTTTTTTCCTGCTCTAATCTAGCATTTTTTTGCTCAAGCCACGCAGTATAATTTCCTTTATATGGTATTCCTTCTCCTCTATCTAACTCCAAAATCCATTCTGCAGCATTATCGAGAAAATATCTATCATGCGTTATTGCAACAACAGTCCCAGCAAAATCCTCAAGATATTTTTCAAGCCACGCCACACTCTCTGCATCAAGATGGTTAGTTGGCTCATCCAATAAAAGCATGTCTGGGCTAGAGAGTAACAATCTACATAAAGCGACTCTTCTTTTCTCACCACCTGATAAAATACCGATTTTGGCATCCCAATCTGGTAATCTTAATGCATCAGCAGCAATCTCAAGACTTCTGTCTAAATCCCAGCCCCCGCCTGTTTCAATTTCATGCTGTAACTCACCCTGCTGATAGAGAAGAGCATTCATCTCATCTTCACTTAATTCTTCAGCAAATTTCATGCTTATTTCATCAAATTTACGCAATTTTTCCTTCATATCGTGAACGGCTTCTTCAACTACTTCACGAACTGTTTTAGTCTCTGAAAGAACTGGCTCCTGCGGAAGGTAGCCAATTTTAGTATTTGGCATAGCACGAGCTTCACCATCATACTGTGTGTCTACTCCAGCCATAATTCTTAATAATGTCGATTTACCAGATCCATTTAATCCTAACACCCCAATTTTAGCACCTGGAATAAAACTTAAAGAGATATCTTTTAAAATAACTCGTTGATTTTCAACAGTTTTACCTACCCTGTTCATGGTAAAAATATATTGCGCCATAATATCTCCAATTAAAAACTGGAGGAATAATATCAAATTATCTTATGAAATTCATGATTTCTTGCTAAAATACAAAAACAAATAAATCAGCATTTTGCGTGAATCCCAGATATAATCAAAAACTATTAACAAATTAGGTCTTTCATGAATACTAAAATTGCAGCTAACAATATGATAACTCAGCAATTACGCACTGGAAACGTACTAGATGAATCTATTTTAGATCTATATCGCAGCATTCCAAGAGAAGATTTTGTACCAAGTGACTTTCACGATTTTGCTTATTCTGACATGCAAATTCCACTTGCTAACAAACAAATTATGCTAACTCCTCTTGAAGAAGCCACTATTTTACAAAATTTAAATCTTACCGGAAATGAAATAATTCTTGAAATTGGTACGGGCACTGGATTTTTTACTGCCATGCTTAGCAGGTTAGCGAAGAAAGTAATTAGTATTGAGTATTTTGAGGAGTTTACAAAAAATGCTAAAATTCTGCTTGATAAACATAAATGTAATAATGTTGAACTAATAACTACTGACGGCGCACGTGGTTACGTTGAAAAGGCCCCTTATGATGTAATTATTATAAGCGGAGCCATCAAGAATGTTAGCAACATACAACGCTTGCAGTTATTATCTGGAGGTAAGTTAGTGGCAATAATTGGCGAATCACCAATTATGCAAGTTAAAATTTATCACCTAAATAACAATAGACTTCTTTCGAAACTCGCTGCAGAGAGTGAAGTACGAGGAGATGAGGCGCGCAGAACCGCAGTGTACACGTCAGCACAGGAGGATTCGAGCACTGAATCGACGAAGCAATTCACCTCTGCAGTAGAGTTTCGAAAGAAGTCTAATGACACATGGACTGAAAAATTGCTTTTTGAAACTAATATCCCACCTTTGATAGATAAACTCAATAAAAAGCAATTTATTTTTTAGGATTTTTTAATGGAAATGCCTGTTTTGCAGATATTTAAAAAAAGCTCTCTAGTTTATTTAACAGGGCTGCTAGTATTTGCAAAATCTTGTTTAGCAACCGACCTGCTTGATGTGTATTATCAATCAATTGATAATGACCCAACTTTCAAAGAAGCTTACTCGATTTTTATGGCGAAATCCGAAAAACTTCCTCAAGCTTGGTCTACTTTGCTACCGCAATTATCGATAAATGCTTTAATAAATAGAGAGTCTTTATACATAAACTCTGGCAAAGTCGAAGTTAATCAACGTTTTAACGGAAACGAATGGCAAGTTGCGGCATCACAAACCGTATTTAACATGAAAGCTTGGCAAGAGGTCCAAAGAGCTAGTGCTGATGTCAAAGCCGCATTAGCTGAATTTAACGATGCTGCTCAGAATCTTATACTAAGAACTGCCGAACAATATTTTAGAGTACTTCTTGCTAGAGATACCCTAGCATTTTCCGAGGCTAAAAAAACAGCTAATAAACGACAATTTGACCAAGCTACTCAGCGTTTTAATGTGGGAGTAGATGCCATATCTTCAGTTTATGAAGCAGAGGCGGCATTTGATCAATCTACCTCTGAGGTAATAGCTGCTAAAAATAATTTAATCAATATGAATCAAAAGTTAAGTGCTATTACAAATCATATTTATGATTATCTTTCCCCAATTAGGAATAGTAAAATACCACTAATTAAACCTGAACCTAACAACGTTGACGATTGGGTAGATATAAGTTTAAAACAAAATTATCAATTAAATGCTGCAAAATATAATCTTCAAGCAGCAAGAGATAATATCAAAGCCCAATCCGCCGGAAACTGGCCAGTTTTTTCTATAAATAGTTCAGTGACAGACGTTCATTTAGATGCAGGACAAGGGAATTCTATATCAGCCGATGCTCTCGCCAGCGATATTTTAATTCCGAACGAAAGAAAAAGAACTGCCGTATCTTTAAACATGAATTTACCAATTTTTCAAGGTGGTCTAGTTGCCTCAAGAACTCGTCAAGCAAAATTTGATTTTCAAACGAGTAGCCAGAGACTAGAAAAAGTATATCGTGAAGTAATTGTTTCTAGTAATGTCTCTTTCAACACAATAATAGATGGAATTAGTAAAGTAAAAGCTGACCGACAAACCATAATTTCGCAAGAAAATTCATTAAAAAGTGTGTCTGCCCAATATGATGTTGGAATGAGAACAATGACGGACGTAGTATTAGCACAAAGAAATCTTTTTGAAGCACAAATGCAACTAGCTAATGACCAGTATGGGTTAATTCAAGCAATTTTAACTTTAAAATATCGCGCTGGTACTCTAAACGTAACAGATCTAGAAGAAATAAACTCATGGCTAGATACAACAAGAATAAATAAAAAAGCTCCTGGCAAAAACAATAATGTGTGCTCGCTAAAAAGCAGACAGCTTTTAAATAATTTACCACCACAATCTTCGATTGTTAATGATTAACAAAATAAGTTATAATTCGCTGAAAATTATCATGGGTGTTTTAATTTAATGCAACCTTCGGCCATTGAAAAAAAATTGTTACATTATACCGGCAAAGCCATCTCCGATTTTAATATGATCCAAAAAGGGGATCGAGTCATGGTGTGCTTATCTGGAGGTAAGGACTCTTTTACTTTATTAACAATTTTAAACTTACTAAGAAAGCGCTCTAATAACAAGTTTGAAATATTTTCTTTTACATTAGATCAATCACAACCAGGGTGGGATGACAGCGCTCTTCGTTCATGGCTAGATAATCAAAATATTAGATATGAAATTCTGACTAGAGATACCTACAGCATTGTAAAAGATAAAATCCCTGAAGGTAAAACATATTGTTCATTATGCTCTAGATTAAGACGAGGAATTATTTACAAATACGCGGAAGAACACAACTATAATAAAATAGCTCTTGGCCACCATCGTGATGACTTAATTCGAACCCTAATGATGTCAATTCTATACAATGGTGATATAAAATCTATGCCGCCAAAACTAATCAGTGACAATAAAAAGAATGTTCTAATTAGACCTTTGTGCTATGTACAAGAAGCTGATATTATTGAATACGCTAAGGAGATGAGCTATCCAATTATTCCCTGTACTTTGTGTGGCTCGCAAGAAAATCTTGCTAGGAAGAAAATTGGCTCATTAATAAATAGGCTAGCTGAAGAAAACCCTAAAATACCTAGCAATATTTTACATGCACTCCAAAGTGTTAAACCTAGTCAATTAATGGACCAAAAATTATGGGACTTTAGAAGTCTAGAAAAAAATTTAGAGATACAGAAGTTACCCATTGATAAAGAGTAAATTATTTAAGTGAAGTAATCCAGTACGATTTTCAATCTGGGATTCTATTTAGATTGCTTCGCTAACGCTCGCAAAGACGATTTTTATGTTTCATGAGGTAGCCATGCCACTGCCATTAAGTTAAGAAAAACACTGTCATTCCCGCGAAGGCGGGAATCTATTTCTAAGCAGGCACAGTGCCACTTTAGGGATAGATTCCCGCCTTCGCGGGAATGACAAAATCCTTAACTTAATGGCAGTGGGTAGCCATGCCTATTCATAACGAAGTGAATTAATAAGGGATAACCTAAATCATGTCTGGAAATGTAATAAATATTTTTCGTAGACTGCAAATTTACCAAAAGCGCAATTTGAAATTTGACTTTATTGCCGCAATAGTAGTATTCCTTGTTGCAATTCCTCTATGTTTAGGAATTGCCCTTGCATCTGGCGCCCCTTTATTTTCAGGTATAATTAGTGGAATAATCGGCGGAGTAATTGTTGGTATTTTAAATAGCTCGAACATTAACATCAATGGTCCAGGCGCAGGTATGGCGATAATTGTTTTCGGAGCCATCACTCAGCTAGGTGGCTTTAATAATTTTCTGCTAGCCTTGGTCTTAGCAGGAACATTACAAATAATAGCCGGATATTTTGGAGCTGGTTTTATTGCTGATTATATTCCATCTAATGTAATTCAGGGATTTTTATCTGCTGTTGGAATTTTAGTAATAATCAAACAACTGCCATTTGCTTTAACATTATCTCACTCTTTAAGCGGCTTAAAATCAGAGCTAGTTGAGCTAACTATGAGTTTTGAGTTACAACCTTTACATGATATTCTTCGGCATCTTAATTCTGGTGCAATTATAATTTCTTTTAGCTCAATACTCATTTTAATCTATCTTGATTTAACCACCAAAAAGTTGGCTAAAATAATTCCAGGTCCATTTGCTGCCGTAATAATCGGTGTGATTTTAAATGAATTTTTTATACTATATGACTCCAATTTCGCCCAACTAGGGCCAAACCTTACAAGCATCCCCAAACATAATAATTTTTTTGATTCTATTTCAAACATAGAAACCCCTTCATTTACTGGATTATCAGATATCAAAGTTTATATTTATGCCCTAATTATTAGTTCGGTTTCAGCAATGGAAAACTTAGTAAATATTAAAGCTGGCGAAACATTAGATAAAAAACATAGATATGCCTCTAAAGACAGAGATTTAATGGCTCAAGGTGTAGGTAATATTTGTGCTGGGCTAATCGGTGGGATACCTATTTCAACAGCAATAATTCGTACATCAGTAAATATTCAGTCAGGCTCCAGAACTAAGTTTTCTGGCATTTTACATGGTATATTTTTACTAATTACTGTAATGCTTATTCCAGACGTAATTAATAAAATACCTTTATCAACTCTTGCCGCGATATTAATTTATATCGGTTACAAACTAACCTGCCCACAAATATATAAAAAAATATATAATCAAGGACTAGATAGATTTATCCCTTTCATATCTACAGTTGTTAGTATTATCGTTTTTAACTTTATAGCTGGTATTTTTATTGGTGTTATCGTAAGTCTATTTTTTATTTTAAAATCAAACAGCCAGGCCAGATTAGATATAATCAAAGAAATATATCCGCATGGCGAAATATGTAGACTTGTACTACCACAGCAAACCACCTTTTTAAATAAAGCATCCTTAATTGCCGAATTAGAGTCCATTCCTAGAAGGTCGCAATTAGTTATAGATGCCAAACACTCTGAATATATTGATAAAGAGATAATGGAGTTTATTCAAGAATTTAAAGAAAATCAGGCTCCACATAAAAAGATTTCTTTAAACTTAACAGGATTTAAAGACAATTACCAAATACATAATTATATAGACTTTATTAATGTTACCACATATAACGTTCAGTCAAACTTAACTGCGGCTAAAATTTTAAATATATTGCGCGAAGGAAATCAGAGATTTCGCCAAGATATTAGAATTCATAGAAGCGTGAAATCAGACATAAAACACTCAGCCAAAACACAATTTCCTATTGCTGTTGTACTTGGATGTATCGATTCTCGTGTTCCAGTGGAAACTGTTTTTGATATGAGTTTTGGTGATTTATTCTGTGCAAGGATTGCTGGAAATGTAGTAAATGACGATATTCTTGCTAGCATAGAATATGCTTGTAATGTAATAGGCGCAAAATTAATTGTTGTGCTAGGACA
>MHBB01000032.1:1158-6926 GCA_001803185.1 Legionellales bacterium RIFCSPHIGHO2_12_FULL_35_11 | reverse complement strand
TGCTAAAATAAAGCCAGCTATTTCTGCCGAGAAATATACACAAAATAACAGAACTGACAAAAATCAGAATTTCCTACATAAGGTTACGCAACTAAATGTGGCTAACACAATGAAAGGCATCTATGAAGGCAGTTCTATTTTAAATAATATGATTGAAGAAGAGAAAGTCGGTATGGTTGGAGCTATCTATGAAGTTAACACCGGTAAAGTCCAGTTCGATGATTTTTCGCCGTTTTTAAAACAGTTAGACGGTAAAAATTTAAATTTACTTGCTGATAGACTAAAAAATGTGCTAACAACCGCTAATCGCGAATAAACAGGAATATCATGAGAGTATCTAATTGGTTTGTTTCTACCCTTAAAGAAACCCCTAATGACGCGGAAATAATTTCCCATAAATTAATGCTACGTGCTGGCATGATACGTAAACTCGGATCAGGTTTATACACTTGGTTACCAGTTGGCTTGAGAGTTTTGCGTAAAGTAGAGAAAATTGTTAGACAAGAAATGGATAATTCTGGTGCTTTAGAAATTCTTATGCCAGCCGTGCAACCAGCAGAATTATGGCAAGAAACTGGCCGATGGGAAACTTTTGGTAATCAATTGCTTACAATGCAAGATAATAATTCTAGACAATACTGCTTTGGCCCAACTCATGAAGAAGTAATAACAGACTTAGTCCGAGTTGAACTTCAATCATATAAACAACTACCAATTAATTTTTATCAAATCCAAACTAAATTTCGTGATGAAATAAGACCTAGATTTGGCGTGATGCGGGCTAGAGAATTTCTTATGAAAGACGCTTACTCTTTTCACTTAACCAAAGATTCATTGCAAGAAACGTACGATACTATGTACCGAACATATAGCAGAATCTTTACAAAGCTCGGTCTTAAATTTAGAGCAGTTGAAGCCGATACTGGAGCTATTGGTGGTTCATTTTCTCATGAATTTCAATTACTTGCTGAAGCTGGAGAGGATGTTATTTTCTATAGCGATACAAGCGCCTATGCTGCAAATGTTGAAAGAGCTACCTCATTACATCCGAAAATTACAGATGAAGTTTCTTCTAACAATATGAAAATTGTAGAAACTCCTAATATTAAAACTATAGAACAACTCTCTTCAAAGTTTAATATCCAGGCAACAGAATCTGTAAAGACTTTAATTGTTCGTGGAAAAAACCATGATCTAATTGCCTTAATTCTTAGAGGTGACGATGAGCTTAATGTAATTAAAGCAGAAAAACATCCTTTAGTGGCAACACCTTTATGCTTTGTTGACGAAGAAGAAGTTAAAAATCAATTAAAAGTTTCTTTTGGTTCAATCGGCCCTGTTAATCTAAATATACCGGTCATTGTTGACTACAATGCAAGAGCTTTAACCGAGTTCGTCTGCGGAGCAAATAAAAATGACTTTCATTATTTTCATGTATCCTGGGGACGAGATGCTAAATATGATGAAGTCTATGACTTAAGAAATGTTAAAGTGGGCGACCTATCACCTGATGGGCAAGGTAAGCTATTGTCATGCAGAGGAATTGAGGCTGGCCATATATTTCAATTGGGTTATAAATACGCAAAAGCTATGCGTGCAGAAGTACTTGATGAAAATGGCAAATTAACTCCAATGCTAATGGGATGTTATGGTATTGGTATTTCAAGAATAGTTGCAGCTGCTATTGAACAATCTCATGATGAAAATGGAATAATTTGGCCAGAAGCCATTGCTCCTTTTCAATTAATTATTATCCCTATAAATTATAATAGATCAGAAGCTGTAAAAAATGCCGCTGATGCATTATATGAAACACTGCAAAAACAAGGCATTGAAGTTTTGCTAGATGATAGAAAAGAGAGACCCGGAGTGATGTTTGCTGACAGCGATTTATTAGGTATCCCTCATCGTATAGTAATTAGCGATAAACTTCTAGAACAAGGAATAATAGAGTATAAAAATAGATTAGAAAAGGAAGCTGTAGTTACAAAACTAACTAATGTTTCATTTTCTCTGATAGACAGTATTCTTAATGGTAGACATAGCCAATGTTTTTAAGAAATACTTTATACTCTATTACTAGACTTAATTATAAAATTTGGATGGTCAGTACATCTTTCGTGCTGTTACAATTTTTTTTACAACTATCATCCGGTGTGGTAATTGGCTCTATTATGTATGAAATGAACTTATCTGCCTTAACGGCAGCAATGCTTAGTAGTTCATTTTATATCATATATACAGGACTACAAATTCCAGTTGGTATTCTCTGCGATAAAAATAATCCAAAAATATTATTAACTACTACCGCATTAATATGTGGTTTTGGTTGTTTGATATTTGCATCCAGCCATACATTGATTAGTTTATTCATTGGCAGATTTTTAATTGGCATAGGATCTGCATTTGCCTTTGTGTCTCTGGCACATTTAGTTCGCCGCCACTATCCAATAAATAATTTTTCCATGTTACTAGGCACATCTGAAACCCTGGGATTTCTAGCAACGGTAATCGGTGTGATTGGAATGGGGAAATTTATCACCCACTGGGGATGGAGAACTTTTTTAAATCTAGCCTCAGTTCTTGCTATTATTATCTCTTATTTATGCTGGGTAACCATACCTAGCGAAACAAATCAAAAACCAATATCAACGAAAAAGCATCTTTCTGGATTGCTAGAAATTGTAAAAAATAAATTTCTCTGGTTAAACGGCATGTACTTAGGATTGATGTTTGCAATTATTACGGTCTTTGGCGCCCTCTGGGCTGTCCCATTTTTACAAATTAAATTAAATTGTAATATTAGTAAAGTTAGCATTATAAATGCCTTACTATTTTTAGGGGCCGCTATTGGATGCCCTGTATTTGGCGTATTATCCGGACTGCTTGCTAAAAGGAAACCGCTTATTATCTCTTCTTGTTTAATTTCTTCTTTAATATTACTCGCAATAATTTATCTTCCAACTTCCAACCAATATCTTATTGGTTTTTTAATGTTCATGTTAGGATTTATGTGCTGCTCATACATGTTGGCTTATGCTATTAGCAATGAATTATCACCGGCTAATTCTTTATCTACTTGCACCGGATTTACAAATACTTTAGCATTAATTACCGTTCCATTTTTACAGCCTTTTGTTGGCTACATTTTAGAAACGGTAAGTCCAGACAAAATTTATAGCTTAAGCGAATATCAATTAGCTTTAATAAACTTACCTATTTGCCTAGTTATAGCTGGAATTTTAGCAAGCTTTTTACCAGAAAGATCGTGAAAATAAAAATCATGAAAAAAATATCGTATTTTATTATTAGCTGCAGCTTTCTTATTTATTCAAACCTAACAATTGCAAAGCAACTATCAAGCAATTTTCTAGTCATTTCTGATATTCACTTAAAAAGCCACTCTTTACAATCAATGAATTTCACACCATCCACAAAAACATTAACTAATGATCTAAATTTAACTGATTTTAAACTTATCATTAATTCCATAAAAGATAACATTAATAAAAATCTTATCCCTAAACCCAAATTTATCATACTGCTAGGAGACATCCAGGGGCATATTAGATTACTAAATAAAACCGAAAAAAATGAAGCTATGGTTTTTAAAGAGTTACACTTAACCTTTCCTAATACACCTATCTTTTATGTTTTTGGAAATAATGACTCCATCAAACAAAACTATGGACTATTTTCAACCTCAAATAGCCCGTATAATCTTGCTATGAAAAATGGTTTTTGGAAAAATGGATTTTTATCTAGTGGCGAATTCTGTAACAAAAATAACAAGTCATTACCAAAAAACATAAGCAGATTTCCCTGCATAGCTAATGAAAATATAAAAAATGGTTATTACTCTGCGCTTATTAACCCGCAATTAAAACTAATATCTTTAAATAGTATTTTATTTTCAATGCAAAGAGCCACAAATACTGATAAACATGCTTTAGATGAATTGCGTTGGTTACACAAAGAACTTGCACAGGCTAAAATTAATAATCAAAAGATTTTACTAGCTATGCATATACCACCTGGTTTAAGTATTTATAACAATGCCAGCTTTTGGAAAACAAAAAATGCAGATTTATTTTTAGAAATAGTAAGTGAATATCACGAAATTATAATTAGCATTCTTAGTTCGCATACCCATAAAGACGAAATGAAAATTATTAAAAATCAGAACGGTGATATAATATCCGGAATCTTTTCTACACCTGCTCTTTCAACTGCCTTTGGTAACAGTCCTGGATGCAAAATTTTTCAACTATCAAAAAATACTAACGGCTGGTATCTGCATGATTACCAAACTTATCAATTTTTAAAAATTAAATCCCAAATTTTTATGCATAATTTATATGATTTTCAAAAGTATTATTGCAAAAACAACAGTAACGATATGCTATTCTGTCTTAAAAAGGTAACTACAGAAAAAATAGCGAAATATCTTAATGTAGGTAATACTAAAGCTTTACAGACAAAAATAGCGAATTTAAATTCACATACTAAATCAACTAATAAAATAAAAAAATTAAAGACAGAAAACTATTTATCTAGCGAAATGAATTTTCCTAAAAATATCGAGATAATAGTAAAATGATAAGCGTAATAATATCTAAATATTTTTGCATTATCATGCGATGATGATATAATACGCTTCATGGTTTATTTGAAGACACAATTATGCGTTCACCCAATAATGAGCTGAGTATTTTTCAGCCAATTGTAGTAGAAAAATATATTCTTGTTCTTGGTATTGATATTTTTATGCCTGATTATATAAATCAATATGAAGTTATTATCAGGTCAGTTATTGACTTATGCAGTCAACAAAAAGAAGGGTATAAAGAAATTTATATCGTAAGTAGTACAGCAAATCAAACTATCCAAAAAGATTTAAATAGAGCTATATCAAATGCCCAGCGAGACGTAGAGCGTATAGAAAGTTGCGTTGATGTATTGCAAGTCTTTAAAAGAGCCCTTCGATCTAAACTGAAAGAAAACTTTAAATATCCACCTCAAGTGCAAATTATGTTATTTTCAATAAATGATATTATTAATGAATATAATACAGGTAAGTATCTATCTTCCATGTCAATAGAATTTTATAAAACGTTATTTAGCCCGTCAAAGTATAGATATATTGGGTTAACTGACCCGTTAGGAAACAATATCTCTTATATGTCAGATTGTGAATTTAGCGCTTGGTATGCAAGCACAACAGAAGAGATTTTACAATACGATTTATATACTCAATCAGTTTCAAGAGAAGAATATGATGCCTATTATAAATGGAGATGCGAGTGGTACCCTACTGAGTGGGAAATTCCTAATAAACACGGGAAAAACGTACCTATTTTATGTACACCAGCCCCTGCGGCTTATCTGAGCCCAGAATATCGTTTTACCGATGATGATAAATGCTTATTTATATATGGATTAACGAATTTTTTATTATCTCAAGAAAAAGAGCAACACTACTATACTATAGTGGCATTTGATAATCGCGCAACAATACAAGATTCATATAATTTTTATCAAAGAAACAGAAGTCTTTTATCAAAACAATGTGTTTATCATACTATGCAAATCGATAATAGTCGAGTACTGGATCAAAAGATAGTTATTGGCGAAGGTGAGAGAAACGAACTATATGAAACTGATATGCGAGATATCATACAATCTTGCCAAGAAACTAAGAAAACAATCTCTTCTGGCATGGTGGAATATCTTAACTATGTGAACAAAAATAAGACCTATAATCACGC
>MHBB01000032.1:0-1136 GCA_001803185.1 Legionellales bacterium RIFCSPHIGHO2_12_FULL_35_11 | reverse complement strand
ATCAAGCCGAAGGTGAACCGCGGCAACCTACCAGAACACACACTAAATGCCCTACTAGAAAACTTATCTATACATAATAATTCCTCCCAAAAAGACCAGCCAATGGAAAATAATAATATGGGGATAAAAAGAAAATTTAGTGTAGAAACGTAAAAATTTATTTTGCATAAAGCTAAGAACCCAGGTCTAAATCAGATAGAAAATCAAACTCCTCATTATCCATAGATTTTATGATTTCTTCTCTAAAGGCTATATATTTTATAATAATCATCTCTGTTGTAGTTTTTGTTGCTTTTTCAATTATCATTTTCTCAGGCTTTGAGATATTTGGCTCGGATTTTATTGTTCTTATATTACTCTTAACCTCTTTAGAATTATTCATAGTTAACTGAACTTCACTCTCTCTTTTTTTGATAATTTCTTTGGCTTCACGAATTTTTTTGGTCAACTTTGATTGTGTAGACGGATCATAATATTTCTCTTTCCACCAATAGAAAACTACTTTCCCATAAGAAGCTTCTGTTTCTTTTTTGGTGGCGGATAATTTTCCTTCAATCTCCTTCTCTAATTTAATTTTAGTTAAAACTAAATCTGATAATGCTATTCTCTGCTTACATATATCATCAAAATTATTTGGCAGACTTTCTTTATCATCAAGCTGTTTTTAGTCCAGCATCAACAGGATCATCATTAACTGCCAAAACAATCATTGGATATTTAGCTTCGCCGACATGTTCATCCTTACGATTTTTTAATCTGATGACTTGGGTTATTCTACCATCCGTACCAATTATATCAGCATGATAGAGCGCCCCTAAAATTGTATAATTATGAAATCTTACAAATTTACCGGTTTTAGGATCTATCCTTCCACCTAAACCACCTAAAAATGTACGAACAGCCGGGCCAGAACGCTCAATATATTTTTCAAAATTTTTGTCTAATTTAAGCTTCTTATTTCCTCCTCTATACCAGTCAATAAATAAAAAAGAATCTCTTGGTGGTATAGCTGCCTCTGAAAGCGCTCGTACTGGATCACCATTATGCCTTACTAATCCCATCATAATTTGAGCAATCTGATTTTTATTGCTCATCTGTTCTGCCCCATGCTAATGCATTCATTAACATCTCCTCTG
>MHBB01000031.1 GCA_001803185.1 Legionellales bacterium RIFCSPHIGHO2_12_FULL_35_11 | reverse complement strand
AACCAATCATAGATAAAGCAACTAGTAAAGGTTTAATTCATAAGAACAAAGCTTCTAGAATTAAAAGCCGCCTAAGCGCTCGCGTAAAAGCAATGGCAGCTTAAAACAGTTTTTTTGTCGCTCTAAGTCAGAAAGCATCCGAGTCTAAATTTAGGCTCGGATTTTTTTTGATGTATATAAACGTCTTCATGGGATTTGTCATCAATTTACCTAGATGACACGTAAATTATCATATGATTTTTCATGGATGGAAAATGAGTAACCACTTATTTTATATAAACCAGACTGATATTAATCGCTTAGAAAAAAAAGATACAGATGCTGCGGTTAATGCTTTAGAATCAGGTCATGTGCTATTTTTACCAAACTATACATTTTCTATAAAAAAAGAAGAAAAAAAATTATTATCAGAATCAATTTTAGCTAAAAACACTAAAAATATAAGTTTTAATTACAATAATAAAAAAGTGTCAGGGATGGCTCAAGCTCAAGAAATTAAAACTATGTTATCTAACTTTATGAGTAATTACGCATTATATTCTAATGATTTAATTGCTAAATTATTACCAGAATATAAAGATAAATTAATATGGGGTCGAACAAGCTTTCGTCCTGCAGAAATTAATGGAAGAGTAAGTTCTAAAAGAAAGGATGATGCGAGGGTTCACGTTGATGCTTTTCCATCATCTCCAGTTAATGGAAAAAGAATTTTAAGAGTTTTTTGTAATATTAATCCATACTATGAAGCAAGGGTTTGGGAAACTGGGGAGCCTTTTCCAGATTTAATGCAAAAATTTTCATATAAACTACCTAAATATAATTCAATTATTGCCAGTTTATTAAATTTGGTTGGTGGAACAAAAACAAAAAGATCAGCATACGATCATTACATGCTTAAGTTGCATGATACAATGAAATTAGACGAAGTCTATCAAGAGAATCTTTATAAAACAAAAGTGCAATTTCCATCTAACTCGACTTGGGTTGTTTTTACTGACCAAGTATCACATGCTGCTTTGAGCGGACAATTTTTACTGGAGCAAACTTTTTATTTGGCTGTAGAAGATATGCGCAACCCTGAATCATCTCCTCTTGCCAAGTGGGAAAGTTTAGGAGTTCTTTAACTATTTCAAGATGACTTTAAGGAACTAAGCAAAATAACATGTACATAAGTTAATTCTATATTAATTATTAGCTATTAATTTATTTTCTAACTCTCTTAGGTAATCTGATGCCTTTCTATAGCATTCCGCAAGATTATGTTCTATTTGAGGATTCATATTTTGCTCTTGAGCATCCATTTCACCTTGGCAATCAGCTAATATTTCCTTTAATAATTTTATTTTTTCGACATTAGAAATATCCATATCTTGAATTTCATTAACTCTTTTTTTCATATCCATAAAAAAATAATGTAAGTAAATATAAATTTAGTATAGTAATAATAAAATGAATATCAACTCTTAGTGAGAACGTTGGTTTGATTACTCAGGAATATCCCCAATGTATGGGCAGCTTATTGAGTTGAAAAAAACAAATTAATTTATACTTAATATTTCTTATTTTAGTGATTTTGGATATGTTTCTGATATTAAAGTTTCATAATACTTATCAAATTGTGAAATAAAAATTTTAGCTTGGTGTGGGTAAAATTCTTCTTCTATAAAAACACCAAGCTTTTTTCTGGATTCTAATATGTGATTACATTTTATTAAATTATCATCAATATCTAATATTTCATCTTGGTCTACTGATAATTTTTTTGTTGCTTCCATGCCAGAAATAATAATGTTACAGATTTCCAAGAAATGATTATCAATTTGATCTTTAAAAATAAGATTTGCCCAAGAGTCAAAATAGTATTGTATTTTATCTTTTCCAGTAATTCTAATAAACACATGATCAAAACATTCTTCAAAGCTTAAAACTTCAATTTTAGACCATAGATTTGAATGAAAAAACAAATAGTATAAAGATAATCCGACATGCTCTTGACAATTACCCGCCATAGCAAACTTTCCATTTGCACCGTCTGATACAAATGGAAAGACATTTATATCAGAAAAAACTCTGAAAAGTTTAAAATTAGGTGCAAATTTATTTTTATTATTTTTTTCATAAATTGCGACCAAACGAGAATGTTCAACTGCTTCAGCCGACCAAGATCCAGTTCGCTCAAGGTCATTTTTTTTATTAGCAGCACCAATTATTAAATCTTGATTAACGGTGGTTAAAATTCTCTTAAGAAAATTATCTGAAATAATCATCTATTACCCTAAATTCCCAAAAAATTAGGCATTAGAATACACTATATATATAGTCTATCCTAGAAAAAACAGTTGAGCTGCTTTTTCTAGGTTGAATGTTGCGCGGATTTAATGGGGGTATTGCGGTGAAAAACAGGCTTATTCACCGCATAATTAGCGGCGATTCGTCTTGATATTGCGGTGAATAAAATCTATAATCACCGTAAATAATACGGTGGTTATCATGTGGATACACGAATATCAAAACTGGCCAAACTTTACATGGAATGCTGAAGCACTTGTCTCCAAACTTGTTGACATACGCCATCAACAAGGCCATTTACTTGGCCGAATGAAAGCGCTTGGCTTTGAATTAAAGCAAGAAGCCAGTCTTAATACATTGACCAATGATGTTGTAAAATCCTCAGCCATTGAAGGCGAGAACCTGAGTCCAGACGAAGTACGATCATCCATTGCTCGCCGATTAGGAATAGATCTCGCTGGGTTAATCCCGGTCAATCGTGGTATAGACGGTATTGTTGAAATGATGTTGGATGCAACCCAACTTTTTTCAAAACCTCTGACAAAAGAGCGACTATTTGACTGGCATGCCGCCATGTTTCCCACCGGGCGTAGCGGTATGCACACTATTGAAGTTGGTCACTGGCGAGGAATAGATGCAGGGCCAATGCAAGTGGTTTCAGGTCAAATAGGTCGTGAGAAAGTCCATTTTGAAGCACCGGGTGCCGCTCTGCTAGAAAAAGAAATGCAAGCTTTTCTAACGTGGTTTGACTATGATAATGCTATTGATCCTGTGCTAAAAGCTGGCATTGCCCACCTTTGGTTTGTAACTATTCATCCTTTTGAAGATGGGAATGGACGTATCGCCAGAGCGATTGGAGATATGGCGCTTGCGCGTGCTGACGGCGTACCGGAACGTTTTTATAGCTTGTCTACCCAGATCGAGTCTGAGCGGAAAGATTATTACTTACAGTTGGAAAAACAGCAAAAAAGTCCGCCTGAAATCACCGAATGGTTAAAATGGTTCCTTGGCTGTCTTGGGCGTGCCATGTGCAGTGCGGAGGCAATCCTTGGCAAAGTGCTGTTCAAAGCACAGCTTTGGGACAAGATCAATCAGAATCCTGTCAATGAGCGTCAGCGTCGTATCATCAATCGCATGCTGGAAGATGATTTCAAGGGATATATCAATACCTCCAAATATGCAAAACTGGCCAAGTGCTCGAATGATACCGCATTAAGAGATATCCAGGGTTTAAAAGAGCGCAATATCTTGATTCAAAACCCTGGAGGTGGTCGCAGTACGAGTTATAGACTGCCTGATATAGGGGTCCTGTGGAAGAACTGACAAAAAGGCCTAGCGCTCCGGAACTTGCGCCCTGATGCAAAAAATCCAAATTATGTAAATTATGTTTTGAGACAGTAACAGATTATTCATTGATTATGATTTTCTCTGCTGGAATCCACACCACTTTATTATCGCGCCATACACATATCTGGTTACCAGCTTGTTTATGTTTTAGTAATGCATCTCGAATACCAGCTTGAATGATTTGAGTAACCTTAGATGGATCATTAAGGACTTTTGAAATATTATCATCTATTTGGTTTTTATCTCTTTTCATTAGAAATCTCCAGCAGTTGTTGCCATAACTCTATATCTTTAATAATAGGATCAGTTTTATGAGTTTTTGCGGCAACAAGAACAAGGTTGTCATCTGAGTTGTCATAAAATTGCCATGAATCAGCTAGCGAGGTGTATAAATTGAAAAAATTTTTTAATCCAGCAGAGTAGCGACGTTTAATTGTTTCTTCTTGAACAGAGTGTCCGCCATTTTTAATACGCTCTCTAACTCTAAAAATAGCTAGATCAACAGTTTTTAACCATAAAAATATAAGATGGAATTGATATCCTTGGTTTTTTAACTTTGGTATCCAGGTAGCAAAGCTTCTACTTGCTAAAGTCGTTTCAAATGCAAAATTATATTTTTCATCGGCAAGAGTATGAATACGATCCAACATAATTCGGCCGGCTTGAATAGCAGCTTTTTCAGGTTGATAAGCGCATAGTCCTTGCGCAATAACATCAGCATTAACAAAGTTATCCATATGTAAAGCATTTTTCAACAAAGCAGGAGCGGCTGTAGACTTTCCAGCTCCATTTGGTCCAGCGATTATAATTAAATGAGGCATGCTTCTCCTTGTTGGAATTAGTGTAATTTTTTACCATTAGGAACATGCGGCTCGACAGTAATCAGGCAGATGTCGCCATTGTCATCGGAAAAGCCGACTAATAAAAATTGGGAAGCAAATCCAGCAATATTTTTTTCACCAAGATTAACACATCCCACAATCGAGCGACCTATAAGTGATTCAGTAGTGTAATGTTTAGTTACCTGTGCTGATGTTTGTAAGACTCCTAACTCTCCTCCAAAATCTGCCCATATTTTATAAGCAGGTTTTTTCGCACGTGGAAATTCTTCTGCTTTAACAATCGTTCCTGATCTTAAATCTACTTTTTCGAACTCTTCATAAGATATACTCACTTCATAAATCCTTCATTTATTTTCTTGCGTACAGAATAATTGAGAATAAAACAAGCCCCATGCCAGCTAATTCAAGTGAGTTCAGTCCTTCACCCAAAATGATCCAAGCTAGGATCACGGTTGCAATTGGCATAATGGCTGTAGAAAGAGAAGCCATTATGCCATCTATGTGTTGTACACCAATAAACCAAAACACGTAAAATAACCCAGAGCTTAAACCGATGATGAATAAGGTGATCCAAGTCATCATATTAATGTTTGCTGGCTCCCAATGCACAAGAAATAATACTGGCAATAATAAAAGTGCATTAATCCCATTGAGTAAAGCGGAGGTTAAAAACAAAGGTAGGCGATTTGCATAGAGTTTACAAAGTACATAGTATGATGCTTCAGGAAGCAAGGCTAATAAAACAATACTATCACCAAAAAAAGAATGCGAAGCGTTAATCCCATTTAATTTATCATAGGCAATAATAACCAGCCCCACTGTAGCAAAAAAAACGCACAATGCTTTCTGGGCTGATATTTTTTCATGCAAAATAAACCACGACATTATGGCAATAAGTGCTGGTAAAGCGCTAGTAATGATTCCTGCTACATTCGCATCTGTATAATTTAATCCAGTTAACATCAAAGCATTAAATAAAACACCAGCTGATACAGCTTGAGCAAAGATGAAAAACCAATCTCGAGATTTCAATCCAGAGAAATACGTGCTTAGTGAGTGTTTTCGAGAAGAGGAGTTTGTCCAATGAAGAGGAAACAATACCAGTGTTGCTAATAAAAAGCGGATTTCTAATAAAATTAATACTGGAATGGAGGAAAGGAGTAGCTTTGAAGTGACAATATTCACCCCAACCATAATTTGTGCCAAAACAAGAAAAACTATCCCATGTATAAAATAATTCTTTTTCATCGTATTTATTGCTTACCTATTTTTTTATGCACTTTAAAATTGGAACAACTTAAAGGTTCCTATTTTATTTTTGTGGTTGATATTAACATCTATTTTAGGTAGATTACAACAATAAATTTAACGAAATATAGCCGTTTGAGTTCCGACTCTGGCTATTCTAGGAACTGAGAAAATGAGTGTCATCAATTTAACAATCAATGAATTTGATCTAACCCAAGAAGAAATTGGCTTTATAAAGACAAGACATTCGAATAAACAATTAGCATTTGCTTTACTTTTTAAGTATTACCAAAAAAGTCATCAATGCATCAAAGACTTAACAAAATTACCTGCTTATCTTATCAATCAGGTTGCAGTCCAACTTGATATCCCACCTGTTATCAGTAACATATCATCAAGAACTTATGGCAATTATATTTCATTGATTAGACAATATCTTAAAACCTCATTCTCTAAAAAAACACATTATAAAGAACTTGGTAACTCCCCACGTCATCCCGAAGCGAAGCGAGGGATCTCCTGATGGTGGCACAATGTTTAACATAACTCTGGATACAAATCATCCCAACTTGGATTTAATGCATTAACGAGCTCGTTTTTCTTTTGTCGCGACCAGCCCTTGATTTTCTTCTCTCGCTCAATGGCTAGGACAATATTATCGCATGCTTCATAATATACCAACTGATCCACATTGTATTTCTGAGTAAAACCTTTCACTAACTTGGCCTTATGCTCATAAACACGGCGAATCAAATCATTGGTAACACCGGTGTATAAAACATTATTGTGCTTGTTTGTTAGAAGATAAACATATGATGCCGTATGCATGAGTGACTCCTTGTTGGTGTGGACTCTGTACCCTGTTAATATCCTGCAGGGATGGATATGTTACCAGAAAAAATGGATTGAAGGGCATTTAAAACATTGAGGCCTCGCTTGCGTATTGTGCTAATAAATCCACGAATACGAGCAAATTGCTCAGCACCTTGAGTCGTACGAAAGCCGCCTGATATTTTTTGCTTACATTTCATCATACGTAAATCACGTTCAGCATCATTGTTAGTGAATGGTACAGCGGGATCATGGAGAAACCGCAAAACATCTGGTTTATAATGAAGCAGCCGCAATAAGAGATTATGCCCAGTACGCCTTGGTTGCCGACCCTGCTTGCCTTTGCACGGCAGTGGAATTTGCGCGGTATGAAATGCTAATCCCTGCTTAATAATTTTATCGTAAATTTGAGTTAACCATCTGATACGCCTAGATGGTATTGCCTTGTCATTATGAAAATGACGACAACGGACCCCAACACGTAACAACCGCCTCATGTCTATAGCCCAGTGCTCTTTATCGTTTTCTATGATTGCTTTTAATTCACGCAAGTGATGCTGATTACAAAGTGCATGCTCAACACCTACGAGGTTGTAATAGCTTTTCCAATGATCATGAACAACTGTACCTGATAACCCCTCAATTAATGATTTTCGTTTCGGAGATACATGGTAATAAGTCGCATTTCCAGTTGAGGCCACATGTAACCATTGTGTTTTACCATCCACTCGAAATCCTGTTTCATCCAAATTTTTAACGTTAGCTTCTTTCACCAGAGATAATATGGACTCCTCAAATGGAGCTAGTGCATCAAATGCAATTTGGTTATAGCTAGTCAGTGTTGCTGTAGCAAGCTGAATACCATATAAATCAGAAAATAGCTGTTGTAGCCTGTCTTCTGGAATAAAATGCTGGTATTGATAATAGACGCCCCAGCTGCGAATAACCTCACCATACTGCACTGGCGCGCGCACCCCAGAGGGAAATACAGCCATGGCTGTCTTATTGCAGCATGTGCAGTATCTTACTTCTGCTTGATGCTCAGTCACTTCAATTTTAGGTGGTGGGATATCAAAAACCTGTCGTTTTATCATCCCTAGCAACGGCGATTGAACAAGTGAGTGTTGGCAGTCTGGACATGTCATCAATATATGCTTTTTGATGATGTCAGGTGTTTCGATTTGTTTCAGTGTCTCACCTTTATGGCCTTTTTGACCACCACTTTTATGCTTGCCATTTTCACGTAATGAGGTGGTACGTGGTGGTTTACCTAAACCATCACTAGACGGTGGCTTTGAACTGTTGCTGCTGTTTTTATTCAACCGTTTTTCCAGGTCTGCGATCTTCGCAGCTTGCTGTTTGACGACTTTTTCTAATTCAGCAATCTTTGCCAAAAGCCGAAAGCGTTGATATGATTTGTTCGTAGTCTTTCATCCGACTATTTGATCATAACCAGATAATTTTTCAAGTAATTTTTAAAATTATTTAATACGTGCCAACTGCGGGAGATCCCTCGCTTCGCTTCGGGATGACGTGGGGAGTTACAGAACTTGAAGTATGGATAAAAGATGTACTGCTCCCCTCCCATCATCTAGCAGAGGAAGAAATCAAAAATCAAGCTCTTGTGTATCTAAAAGAAAAGGGTATTGAATCATTCAAAGAAAAAACTATGACGCGCGTTATTCTTGATGCCACCAATGCATTTGAGAATGGGTTGTTTGAAAAACTTCATAATCATTTGTCTACTGAGGATGAGGCTCAGTTAAATGGTTTGTTATTGCCCTTCAAAGAAAGCCTATCTTATTTAGGTTGGATAAGTAAAGAAATTAACAATCCATCACTTGATTCAATATTAAGCTTAATGGAGCAACTATCCATTTTGAACCGATTCCATTTTGATTTATCTGCTATTCAAGTCATACCAAGAAAAAGAATCGTGCATTATTCAGAAGCATTTACCCGTTTTAATCCTAGTGATTTAAAACAAATGGTTGATAATAAACGATGCGCCCATTCATTTATGTATTGCCATATAAGAAAAGAAGAAATTATCGATAAGACAATTGATATGTTTAATCGCATTATCCGCAACGTCATTCATAAATCTGAAAAGCGTGTGGTTAAAAAACTTATTAATGATGTAAAAAAAGTCTATGGCAAAGACACCATCCTATTTAATATAGCGGAAATATGTTTAGAACAACCAGATGGAACAATAAGAGAC
>MHBB01000030.1:19060-20066 GCA_001803185.1 Legionellales bacterium RIFCSPHIGHO2_12_FULL_35_11 | reverse complement strand
TAAAAACATCAGAAAATTATTTTTAATCCATTGAATCCTTTTCATATCATTAATCCCTAAGGGGTAAAGCTCCGAACACAACGTACGCGAATCACATCGACAGACTTGGGGGCGGCTGCTTGAGAGCCGCTGCCAGGGCCACCGAAAGTCTGGAGATGCGCGACGTCCTGATTCTCCTCGGTAGAACTCCAGTATTCTTGGCCGGTGAATCCTCCGATAGCAGTTCTGTTGGTATACAGGCAATTGAGCTGCCCTGTAGACGTCGTGTTATTTCCAGCAGGTAAAAACCAATCGTTGTAACAGGTGTTTCCTGATTCACATGGGGTATTGCCTTGGGAATCAATTGCATAATTAGAACAAAGTTGTGCCGCATAAGGCGTACCTCCGTTTGCACCAAGTGCCGTCACGATTACCTCGGTATTCGTTGCGCCATCTGTGGTGCTTGTGGCATTCGTGTTTGTACCGAATCCACCCCATTCAATGCCTGTACTATTATCCGCAGTTGCTGCAATCAGATTGTTCAAACTACCATTAAGGCAAGCAATTGTTCCACCGTAAGCTGATTGCCCAACGGCTGTGGTTGCGTAAGTATAGCCGTCAGTCTTTGTTCCTGTCCCACTTGGAGTTGTAATGACTACATCCACAGCACCTGTGGCATGCGCTGGTGTTACGGCCGTCACGCTGGTTGAGCTCACCACATTCACACTCGTCGCCGCGGCTCCTCCAAAGGTGACGCCGGTGGCTCCAGTAAACCCACTGCCGGTTAAAGTAACGCCTGTTCCACCTGATGCAGCGCCAGAAGAAGGGCTCACCGTGTCTAGAGTGGGACCCACACTAGCATCAATCTGAATCGCCGCAGTCACCGCATTTGTATTGCTGCCTTGGATGGGAAAGCTCGTTTGAGCGACAGCCGTACTGCCAGGCGTATACGTTAACGTACAGCTTGATTCAGGCGCTACACTTGCGCAGGTATTTCCAGTTTCAGTGACATTGCCATTTAGGGCTG
>MHBB01000030.1:18669-19023 GCA_001803185.1 Legionellales bacterium RIFCSPHIGHO2_12_FULL_35_11 | reverse complement strand
GTGATATGGAGAATATCAGTCGCTGCAGGACGATAACACTGTAACGATGAGCCTTGCTCGCATACAATCGGACCATCATTAATCGGCGATGTTAACTGACTGCCATTCACCTGCAAGGATAATGTGCAAGATGCCTTGCCTGTAAGTACAAATGGATTACCACAAATACCTAATCCCGTTGTTAATTGCGTGATGCCTGAAATCGATTGCATACTGAGTGTGTGGACTCTGCTCGATTGATTCGTGATGGTATATTGTACCGTCGCTGTATCATTTGAGGGCACAGAAACCGTCGTCGCAGTTAATGGTGTGAATGTCCATAATGGCGCGCTCGCATAAGATACTGCGGTGATG
>MHBB01000030.1:9905-18629 GCA_001803185.1 Legionellales bacterium RIFCSPHIGHO2_12_FULL_35_11 | reverse complement strand
AGATACTGCGGTGATGCTCAACAATAAAAACATCAGAAAATTATTTTTAATCCATTGAATCCTTTTCATATCATTAATCCCTTATGCAAGATAAGTTAAGTTAAACAAAACACCATTGGTATACAAATGATCTAAACTCAAGCCTGAATTCAGCGTTTGTCCTGATGAGCGGTGCAATTGACTTTGTCCCCAGTCGGCAAATTCATAACCAATACCTGCTTGCCAATGTGAATTCAGTGCCTTTTGTAGGCCAACACCGAGTGTGTAAGTAAAACTTGTCTCGGTGTTAGATGCAAAATTCGGCATGGTGACGGCTTGTGAAATCAAGGGTGTATTTTGAAAGTCATGCGCATCATTAAATCCAACGCCCACGCTTGCACTCACCCAAGGCATAAACCAATAGCCTCGGTTAGACAATAGCTTTCCTTTTACCGCAACATGGGTATGTTGAATTTGATAGCCATAGCTGTAATTATTAAATGTTGAATCCGCATCGTCCCAAATGTAGCCCGATAGCTTCGCATTGCTCGTCACAGCCACCGCTATTCCCAATTGGCCCAGCAGGGCTTTGGGTAAGTTTTTTTGAATCCCTACAAATACCTCACCATCTGCTAATGTATGCGTTGCATTGGATGCTGCATAGGTTCTTATAATGCTCGGTGCCAAATAAAACGTTTGCGTTTGTCCCGCACTTCCCCATACAGGACCAGCGCTGATGGCTCCTACCCAAGTCCAATTTTTAGGTGGCACCGATGGCCCTGTCGTCCCTGCAATAGCTTGCATGCAGAAAAAAATAGCTATAGGTATTAATAAATTACGCTTGTGTCTCATAAATGCTCCTTGCATATGAGTAGGGGTTCATCAAAAATAGATGAGGATTACCTGGGTTGCTTCGTGCCTTACAATGACGAAATTATCATAATATGTGGCAACTGGCAACTGGATAGGCGGGCATTATTTGCCCCATCTTAATCATGCTACTTTGTATACAATTTAAAATCAAGAAATTTATGACTTAAATTTGAAATGGCCCATAAACAAAATAGCCCATAAACACGTAAATAATCACTTGTGCAAACGAATGAAATGTAATAATGTAATTGTTCTTTTAACGATTTGACGGCAGATATTAATGAATAAAAATATAAAACTATTAGTCGCTAGTACATTATTTTTTTTATCCGATATTGGTTTTTCATCGTCTTGTCCAGTAGCTAGTCCGGTTGTTAGCATAGATTTTTGTAAGTCATTTAAAGTAGCAGCGCAATGTCATTGTGCATCTTCTGGATTACCAAGAGCAATGTGTAATAACGAGCATTTATTATATAAGCGGATGATTGATACTTTTGGTTCATTAAAAAGAGCCTGTGAATATCAACACGATACTTCTGTGCAAGAGTGTATAGATGATTGGGAATGTTACCTTTCAGGAGGATTAACATCAAAATCAGAGGCTTGTAGTGGAACTGGTGCTGCATGTGCTTAAGGTTGTCTTAGTTTCATGAAAAGAATATTAATCCTTGTTGTAGGTTTTGTTTGTAAAATTGGAGTAGCCGGAACAGCAGTAGATACAAAGGATATTTTTAAGTATAAATTCTATGCTGGAGGAGTTGGCGGAAGTGGGTATACTACATGGAGTGGTTTAGTTCCATTAGTGGAAAACCAAAATAATGCTATGAGTTTATCAACTCCCATTCAAGTCGATGAGGGTGGTGGTGTGTGGGGTGTGTTTGCTGGATACGAAATCACTCCTTTTTTTGCAATTGAAGCAAATTATATGTCATTTCCAGACGCATTTATTACTTTTGATGAAGATAGTTTATTTGCATTTGAGCAAAATGGGATGACTGTTTTAAAAAGCAAGACTCGGACTGCTTCTGCCATGGCAAAAATAATGCTAATTATACCTAAAACTTCACTAAGAATTTTTTCAGGGGCTGGTGTTGCGAGTGTTTGGAGAACAGATGCGATAAATAGATCGCACCGTATTTCCCCAACGTTTTCTTTTGGTGCTAATCTTAATGTAAATGAGAGGGTTATGGTTGAGCTTGGAACTAATTATACTGCCGGCTATGGTGAATCAGAGATAAATCCAGCAAATGACTATATTCCGTTCGTATATTCGTTCTTCGCAAAATTAGCTTTAAGATTTAATGTTTAATATTCTCTGCCGACAGCAAAATATGCGATTTCACGCAATGCGTCTTTGTATTTCGAATTTGGTAAGATATTTAGCGAATTAATTGCTAAGTCTATTTCTTTATTGGCAACTTTTTTTGTGTATTCTATAGCTTTAGTTTCTTTTAAAATAGTCAAAATCTCAGGAAAATTTGATGAGTCGCCAGTTTTTAGGCTTTCTCTAATTAAGTCTTTTTGTTTGTTTGTGCCTTTTTGTAATATGTAAATAAGCGGAAGAGTGGCCTTTCCCTCTGCTAAGTCATCGCCGATATTTTTTCCAGTTGTTTCTGAGTTAGAGCAATAGTCTAACGCATCATCAATTAGTTGAAAAGCGTTTCCTAGGTGAAGTCCAAAATTATATAAAGCCATTTCTACATCCTCTGAAGATCCACAAATAATTCCGCCGATTGATGCAGATATGGCAAATAGTAGAGAAGTTTTTGCCATAATCACATCAAAATAATCGTCTTCAGAAAGATTATAATTATTTTTGTTAGCCAGTTGTTTTATTTCACCACAAGTAATGTTATGTGTGATATTTGCCAGTAGATGCATAATATGCATATTTCCAACTTCTAACATTAGTTTCATGTATAGAGTGAATAAGTAATCGCCAACTAAAATGCTAGCTTTTGACCCCCAAATTATGTTGGCTGTTTTCTTACCGCGCCGTAATTTAGAGTCGTCAACTACATCATCATGAAGAAGTGTGGCTGTATGAAAAAATTCAATCATAGCAGCTAAAGTAATATGTTCTTTACCTTCGTAGCCACAAGCAAGACTAGCCAAGAGCACTATTAGTGGTCGTAGTCTTTTGCCACCACTTTGAATAATGTGTTTACTCAAATCATCAATTAATCCAGTTTGAGCTTGGATTTTTTCCAGTATTAGATCATTCACCGCGACAAAATCGGCATGAACCAGTTCTTTTATTCGGTGAATAGGCATAAGTTTATCCCTTGAAATAAAAACGAGAATTTACTGGTTAGCAAGAAGAGCATTAGCTACTTTTGATTGATTTTTTCGGCCAAGAGCTTTGCAAATCATATCCCCAGATGTAACAACTTTAAATATATCAATGCCGGTATCGATACCCAAACCGTGCATGAGGTATAATACATCTTCTGTTGCAACATTTCCACTAGCTCCTCTAGCATATGGACAACCACCTAATCCTGCAACAGAACTATCAAACCGACTTACACCACATATTAACGCTTGGTAAATATTAGCTATAGCCTGGCCATATGTGTCATGAAAATGCATTGATATTTTGCTAAGCGGGATAAACACTCGTAATGCGTCAATTAAACTTTCAGTTTGCTTGGGTGTGCCTACGCCGATTGTATCGCCTAAATCTAATTCATCAACCCCAATTTCAAGTAATTGGTGGGCTGTATTAAGGACTTTTTCTGGGGAAACATATCCTTCATAAGGACAACCTAAAACACAAGAAATATAAGCTCTTACTTTAATGCTATTTTCTTTTGCAAGCTCCATGATTGGTACAAAGCGATCTATACTTTCGGAAATTGAGCAGTTAATATTTTTTTGATTAAACATTTCACTTGCAGCTGTAAATATCGCTACTTCTTTTATCCCAGATTTAATTGCTGCTTCCATACCTTGTTTATTTGGAACTAAGGCTGAAAAAATAACGGACGCTGGTTTTATGATCGATTGATATACTTCCATATTATCGGCAAGTTGAGGAATAGCCCTAGGTGAGACAAAGCTTGTAACCTCTATATTTTTTAATCCAGTTTCACTTAATAAATTTATAAACTCAATTTTCTGTGAAGTAGAAATAAACTTGAGTTCGTTTTGCAGACCGTCTCGCGGTCCAACCTCCATAATAGTTATTTGGTTGGGTAAACTCATAATTTTTCCAAAGCAACTAAAGTTGCGCCTTCGGTGACTTGAGAGCCTATATCACAAAAAATAGAGCTAATCACTCCATCGCTTGGGGCAGTTATTGTGTACTCCATTTTCATTGCTTCAAGGACAATTAGTGGCTCCCCAATTTTAATTTCATCCTTTGATTTTTTGAGTATAGCGACGACTGTTCCTGGCATAGGTGCTGTGAGTTGATTATTGGCATTATTATTAGATAAATTGCTTTGGTGAATACAAGGCAATACTTCTACGGCAGTTAGTTTATTAAATATTGTAGTAGCAGTAGTATTTTTATGGAAAAATATAGTTTGTGTACAGGTTTCTGTTTTTACAATTAATTGTTCAAGTTGTGTGTTCACATAAAAATTTGCAATTATTTTTTCATCACTTCCACTATTTTGAAGTTTGATTTCTAGTTGATTATTCGAAAGAGGGGAGATTGCGACAATAAATTCATGCCCTGTAATTAGATATTTTCTAATCCAATGGCTATTTATGTGCAATTGAAAAGAGTTAGCACTTTGTGTGACAGGGTCTCTATTATAATATTGATATATAAAGTCAATCGCTGCTGCGAAAAACGCTATATTAACTAAATTTGGATCATCAGGTGATATTTGTTCATCAGATAAGAAGTGGGTTGTAATTTTATTTTCCACATAAGATGCATTTGTTAAAATTGAATGCAAAAAAGCTAAGTTGTTTTTAACACCCGCAATTCGATAATTCTCTAAAAATTTAAGTAACCTTAGTCTGGCTTGCTCTCTGGTTTGTCCATGAGCAATTATTTTAGCAAGCATAGGATCGTAGTATCTACTTACTTCAGAGCCACTTATAATACCAGTATCAATTCTGATACCTTCTTCACGGTCACTGCTTTGAAGATAAGAGATTTTTCCTATTGATGGCATGAAATTATTTGTTGGATCTTCAGCGTATAGACGACACTCGATGGCATGTCCTTGCTCAGTTATTTGATCTTGAGATAAGGGTAATTTTTCACCACTAGCTACTAAAATTTGCAATTCTACTAAATCAAGACCAGTTATCATTTCAGTGACTGGATGTTCTACTTGTAGTCTTGTATTCATTTCCATGAAATAGAAATTATGCTGTTTATCAACTAAAAACTCGATTGTTCCAGCACCACGGTAATTAATTGTTTTGGCAACTTCTACAGCGGCTTTAGCAAGATTATGTTTAAGTTTTTCAGGTAAACCAAATGCCGGGGCTTCTTCAATAATTTTTTGATGACGTCTTTGTATAGAACAATCTCTTTCAAATAAATGTAATACATTACCAAAATTATCAGCGATTATTTGCATTTCGATGTGTTTGGGCTCGGCAATTAATTTTTCAATTAACATAGTATCATCATCAAAACTTGCTTTTGCCTCTCTTCTTGCTCCAGCAAGAGCAATTGCAAAGTCGTCAAGTTTAGTAACAGAGCGCATCCCCTTGCCACCGCCACCACTAGCTGCTTTTATGAGAATTGGAAAGCCTATTTTCTGAGCTTCTTTAAGCAAAACATCGTCGGATTGCTCTTTTCCATGAAAACCCGGAGTTAGTGGGACGTTAGTCTTTTCTAAGATTTGTTTGGCGGTTTGTTTGGAAGCCATAGCTTGCATTGCATCTACAGAAGGCCCAATAAAAATAATATTATTATTTTTAAGCTCTTCTGCAAAGGCCGCGCTTTCTGATAAAAATCCATAGCCAGGATGTACCGCATCAGCACCAGCTATTTTAGCAATATTAACAATTTTATTTATATCTAAATAACTTTTAATAGCTTCAGATTCACCAATACAAAATGCTTGATCTGCTTGACTAACATGCAAGCTGTTTACATCTGCTTTTGAGTAAACAGCGACGGTTTTGATGCCCATTTTTTTTGCTGTTTTAATAATTCTGCAGGCAATTTCGCCGCGATTAGCAATTAGAATTTTTTGCAACATTTTTAGTATTTCCCTTATTCAAAAAGTTATGCAGGGCAGTTTGAGCTTCATTCGAGACTCTTTTTTTCGCAATTCGTTCGGCAGTTAATGCGCTAGTTGTATTATCTATTGGTAAATACGCAACTTCTTTCACTAAAGATTTAGCTTGTAAAACTGCATCAGTTGGTAAGTTAACTAATGATTTAGCTAAGCTGTTAGCAAAATTATTTAATTCTTCTGCGGCAATAATATATTGGATAAGTTGGATTTCTAAGGCTTTTTGACTATCAAATATTTCTGCTGTCATAAATAACCATTTTGCGGACCTTTCACCAACAGCTTTTATAACATAAGGGCTAATTACAGCAGGAATTAGGCCAAGCTTAACTTCAGAGAAGCAGAATTTAGCCGATGGTTCAGCAATAGCGATATCACAAGCTGCAATCAGTCCTAATCCACCACCAAAAGTTGCTCCATGTACTACCGCTATCGTTGGTTTTTTTATGTTATATAATGTGGAGAGTAAGTTTGCAAGATTAAGTGCATCTGCTTTATTTTCTTCTTCACTAAAATTAGCCATCCTTTGCATCCAATTTAAGTCTGCTCCAGCAGAAAAGTGTTTACCATTTCCTCTCAAAATTACTGCGTAAATTAGTGGGTTTTGGTCAGCTTCTCTAAGAATTTTTTGAAGCTCATCGATTAACAAATCATCAAATGCATTATGCTTAGCTATATTATTTAAAGTAATGGTTAAAACTTTATCTTTTATTTCTGTTAGTATATTGCTCATATTACATCCTAAATACACCAAACTCGGTGGGTAAAAATTCTGCATTTAGCGCTGCTGACAAACTAAGACCCAAAACTTTCCGAGTATCTTCTGGGGCTATAACTCCGTCATCCCAAATTCGAGCACTAGCGTAATAAGGGTTTCCCTGTGTTTCATATTGATCTCGGAGTGACTGTTTGAAAAATTCCTCTTCTTCTTTAGACCAGGTAGTTTGGTGTTTTGCATGTTTGTCTCGATTGACTTGTGCAAGAACATTAGCAGCCTGTTCACCACCCATAACGGAAATACGCGCATTTGGCCAGGACCATAAAAATCTTGGTCCATACGCTCTTCCGCACATGGCATAATTACCAGCACCGAAACTTCCTCCAACAATCACAGTAAATTTAGGAACTTTCGCGTTGGCAACAGCTGTTACCATTTTTGCTCCATGTTTTGCAATGCCATTCCCTTCATATTTGCTGCCTACCATGAATCCGGTAATATTTTGTAAAAATATTATAGGCGTACCTCTTTTACAACATAATTCAATAAAATGTGTACCTTTTAAAGCGCTTTCACCGAATAAAACTCCATTATTTGCGATAATCCCAACTGGATATCCATATAGATTAGCAAATCCACAAACTAAAGTTGAGCCAAATAAGACTTTAAATTCATGAAACTCAGAGCCATCTACAATGCGAGCAATAACTTCTCTGATATCGAAAGGTTTTCTTAGATCGGCAGGAATAATTCCTGTTAATTCACTTATACTATATAGTGGCTCTTTCGTAGCTATTCTTTCTAGCTGCGACTCTTTAATTCTATTTAAGTTTTTTATTGATTCTCTAGCTATTTGGATAGCATGCTCTTCATTTTCTGCATAATAATCGGCTACCCCTGATTGACGACAGTGTACATCAGCTCCACCTAGCTCCTCAGCGCTGATTTCTTCGCCTGTCGCAGCTTTAACAAGAGGAGGCCCAGCTAAAAAAATTGTGGCTTGTTCTTTTACCATGATAGATTCATCAGCCATAGCCGGAACATAGGCTCCGCCAGCAGTGCAAGAACCCATAACTATTGCTATTTGTGGAATATTAGCAGCAGACAAATTTGCCTGGTTAAAAAATATTCTACCGAAGTGCTCTTTATCAGGAAATACCTCATCCTGCATAGGTAAAAAAGCTCCACCAGAATCTACAATATAAATACATGGTAGATTATTTTCTTTGGCTATTTCTTGCGCTCTAAGATGCTTTTTGACTGTTAGTGGATAGTAACTTCCGCCTTTAACAGTCGCATCATTCATCACAATCATGCACTCTTTATTATGAATAAGTCCAACTCCTGTAATAATCCCGGCGCTTGGCACATTGTCTTTATATACATTAAAAGCAGCAAGTTGCGAGAGCTCTAAAAATGGACTGCCTAAGTCTAGTAGGAGTTGCAATCTATCTCTTGGTAAAAGTTTTCCATGTTTTAGATGTCTCTCACGAGCTTTTTCATTACCACCTAAAGATATCTCTCTAACTGCAGTTTGTAGTTTGGTAATCAAAGAATCCATATATGCTTTATTTGTTTTAAATTCTTCACATTCCGGATTAATTTTACTGTTAATTATCGACATACTTTATCTCTTTTTATTATTTAACCAATAAATTGCTAAGTACTAGTGTTAACCAAGAAAGCCAAGTGATCTCTATAAAATATGGCATTTTGCTTCGTTTAAACGCATAGTAAATTAAAGCAGGAGTCCCTGTAATTATTAACGGACAAATTACCAAGGAAATTGTATTTCTGGATAAAATACCAACAGCAGATTTATTAAATAAAACGGATAGATGATCATTTATGTAGTCATAAAATACTGCCAAACAAATAATGAAATTGTTTATATATTTGGCGAAAACTATAACTAAAATGCTTAAAATAATGTAAGTTATG
>MHBB01000030.1:0-9879 GCA_001803185.1 Legionellales bacterium RIFCSPHIGHO2_12_FULL_35_11 | reverse complement strand
TTTTTATTTAAACGTATTAGAGAGTGGATTAAAGTTACAAGTATTCTTGCACCGGTAGCACCAATTGGATGGCCAAGAGCGCAAGCACCACCTTGGATATTTACTTTATTTGGATTTAACTCTAAATCTTTGATAGCTGCCATTGTAACAACAGCAAAAGCTTCATTTATTTCGAAAAGATCTACATCATCTGTATTCCAGTTTGATTTTTGAAGAACATGTTTAATGGCATTAACTGGGGCAGTTGTAAACCATTGCGGTTCTTGAGAAAATGTAGCATGGCTTACAATTCTTGCAAGAGGTGATAATCCTCTTTTTTTAGCATTTGCCGCACTCATTAAAATTAGACTTGCTGCTCCATCGGAAATCGAACTACTGCTTGCCGCTGTAACAGTCCCTCCTTGATCAAAAGCAGGTTTCAATCTAGATATTTTTGATATTTTATCTTCGCTTGGATTTTCATCTCGCGTGATGACTGTTTCGTCTTTTCGAGATTTAATGGTAATGGGAGTTATTTCTTCTGCAAATTCATTATTTCTTTGGGACTCTAGTGCGCGTGTCATGGAAGATTTTGCAAATTCATCTTGCATTTCTCGGGAGAAGTTATATTTTTTTGCAGTAATATCTGCATAGTGCCCCATTAGGGTACCAGATTGATAAATATCTTCTAATCCATCTAGAAACATACTATCTTTGAGCTCGCCATGCCCCAGTCTATATCCTTCACGCGCTTTTTTTAATAAATATGGAGCATTACTCATGCTTTCCATACCGCCAGCTAAGATTATTTGAGCCGAACCAGCTTTAATTAGATCATGTGCTAGCATTACAGCTTTCATTCCTGAACCACAGAGTTTATTTATGGTGGTTGCGCCAGTAGAAACAGGGATATTAGCCCCAATTGCTGCTTGTCTTGCTGGCCCTTGTCCAATGCCTGCTTGTAGGACGCATCCACTTATTACTTCATCAATATCATTTTCACTAATTTGCGCTGCTTGTAAAGCTGCAAGATGAGCTTGGCTAGCAAGTTCAGGAGCAGTCAATGAAGATAAGCTGCCAAGTAAATTGCCTTGAGGGGTGCGTTTCGCTGCTACTATAACTATGTCGTTTGCGTTCATAGAGGTCCTTAAATTATTTTATATAGCATTAAAGTTATTGGGAGTTCCCTTATCCTTCATACTATCTAATGTTAACAGACCCTAAACTATACAGTGCGAGAAGATGATTGTGAAGATGGTTTAGCATTGTTATACTCTTTTAAAACTGATATTAGAGTGATATAAAATGCGGAGACTAGTATTGTGGGGTCAGCAGCTTGCTGAATATAAAGATATGTTTGGTTTATCCGAAATTGATTTAAACAAACGTTTTTTAGAATACAATTGTGGAGCTAGCTCATTTAATTCAGATTTACATAAAAGGTCTAATCGTTGCATTAGTTGCGATCCGTGGTACGCATTATCTAAAAGTGAAATTGAAAAAAAAATAGACGAAACTTTTGCGAAACGTCTTTCTGAGTTATGTCAACATCTTGATAACATTGACGTTAGTAGATATGGAAGTATTGATAAATTAGTGGCGGCAAGGCGCAATGGAATAGATGATTTTTTAGCCGATTATGAGCTTGGGCTACAAGATGGCCGTTATCTTGCTATTGCAACGCAAGAGTTACCATTTGAAAATTTTGAATTTGATTTTGCTTTGGTTGCTAATAATTTTTTTGGTAACTCAGATTTGCATGCTGCAGAATATTATTTAACAATTATTAAAGAATTAGCAAGAGTGGCGAAAGAAGTTAGAATATTTCCTTTAGTTGACGCAAATGGCAACCCTTCTTCTTTGCTAGGGCCAATATTATTGGATTTAAATCAAGCAAATTTCGGAGTTGAAGTTAAAGATGTTTCATATCATTTACAACCCAGAGGTAATGCTATGTTGCGAGTTGCAGCAAAGCAGTGTGAAGTTGTTAGTGGTTAGGGAACAATTTTTCTGCACTACCATCTATGTAGAGTGATTTTTTTACTCTAAGATGAATTACTTTATCTTGTTCGTTAATTAACGCATGACAGACTCCAGCTAATGAACCTAATTGTTTAGTTAACTGGTTAATATCATTAATTTTAGAAGCATAAGGTATTGATACTATAAGTTGGTAATTGGTCGGTTGCATAAACCAAGATATAATATACCATATGAATGATATTAAAGTGTTAAATAGAAAAATTGCTTGGTAACCATTCCATTGAAATAGTAACCCAGCCATACTGCCACCGGCAAAAATTCCTAAAAATTGACAACTTGAGTAAATACCCATAGCAGAGCCGCGGTTATTCATGTTTGCTTGACGTGAAACAATAGAAGGTAAATTAGCTTCTAGAATGTTAAATGCAACAAAATATAGAAACATAAATACACAGACAAAACTAAAAGAATTATAGGTGAAATATAGAAATATTTGTGCTAATAAAGTTACTAATACGGATAAATTGAAAATTATTTTAATTTTATTTTTTCGCTCAGCAAAAACTATAGCCGGGACCATTAATAGAAAACTACCAATTACAAGTGGTAAATAAAAATGCCATAAAGAATTAAGATTGTTTGATTTGACTTGTTCTTGAAGTAAAAGTGGAATTGCAAAAAATGTAGCTGTTAATAGAAAATGCTGAAAAAATATTCCGACATTTAACCGCATTAAATGTTTATTGAATAATATTTCTTTAAATTTAACCTTATTGGTATTTAAATTAATTTTCTTAGGAGAGGGGATTATTGAGTGAGTAATAATCAATCCTAGAACTGCTAAAATAGCTGTTAACTCAAAAATTCCTGGGAGGCCAAAGAGGCGTGTAATATATGGGCCTAATATTATGGCAATACTGAAAGATATTCCTATTGTGCTGCCAATTACAGCCATAGATTTTGTTCTATCTGAGTCGTTTGTGAGGTCGCTAAGCAATGCTATTAAAACACTGCCTATTGCTCCAGTTCCTTGTAAAGATCTTGCTAAAATCATTCCTTCAATTGATGTGGTGTAGGCACCGATAAGGCTACCAATTAACAGTAATATAAAACCGATAGAAATTATTGGTTTGCGTCCGTATTTATCAGATAATATACCAAAAGGTATTTGTGATATGCTTTGCGTTAGGCCATAAGCTCCTAGTGCAAAACCGACCATTGCCGGGGTTGCATTAGATAAATTATTAGCGAAAACTGTGAATACAGGAATTAAGAGAAATAAGCCTAGCATGCGAAAAGAGAATAAAGAGGCAATATTTATCGTGTTTTTAAACCATGCTTGTTTCATTAAAACTCATAATTCGGTATTTTTAAGGATGACTATTGTATAAACATAGGTGAATAAAAACAAGTTCCGGGAAAAACTATGTCAGGGCTGTCGCATCAAATTAATCAATGCTGGCGTGTAGGTTGGGCCTTGGCCCAACAAAAAATGCAGCTTTTTTATCGTTGGGCCAAGGCCCAACCTACGCCCCGTCTATATTATTTGATGAGACAGCCCTGAAAACTATGTACTTTTTTGATTATATTTTATATTTTACAGGATTTGATTTGGAGTTAGCATGCTTAAAGTTTTAGAAGGTAAGGTGGCTTTAATCACTGGGGGAGCTCGAGGAATTGGTCGAGCTGCTGCTTTGAAATTAGCTAAATCGGGGGTTGATATTGTTATCGGCTATTATAATAGTTCAGATGAAGCTAGTAAGTTGATTTCCGAGATTAATGATTTGGGTCAGCAAGCTTATGCTTTTCAAGTTAATGTTGCTGATGAGCAATCTGTTAAGGAGTTGTTTTTGGGGTTTTGCGAGCATTTTGCTAAACTTGATATTTTAGTTAGTAATGCTGCTAGTGGTGTATTAAAGCCAACTTTACAAATGTCGACTAAGCATTGGCGTTGGTGTATGGAGACGAATGCTTTGGCTCTCAATCATTTGACCCGGGAAGCGAAAACCCTGATGGGGCCAGGTGGACGGATTATTGCATTATCAAGCCTTGGGGCAGAGAGAGCCATTCCAAACTATGGATTTATTGGTGCATCAAAAGCTGCCTTAGAGGCTTTAGTTAGATCTTTAAGTATTGAAATGGCGGAGTATGGGGTAACAGTAAATACTGTTTCAGCAGGTGTTGTCGATACAGATGCATTAAAGTATTTTCCTAATCGGGATCAATTATTATCTGAGTACCAAGCGCATGCTCTTGCTGATAGGCCTCTTGTTCCAGATGATGTTGCAAATAGTGTATATTTGTTGTGTTTACCAGAGGCGGATATGATTCGTGGACATACCTTATTTGTTGATGCAGGTTATAGTATAGTTGGATAGGAAATGCAGGCACTCACCGTTAGTCAATTAAATCGCAAAATCAAAATATTGCTTGAAGATGAAGTTGGTGAAGTTTTAGTTGGTGGTGAGGTGTCTAATTTAAGTAAACCAGCTTCAGGACATTTATATTTTACTTTAAAAGATGAAACCGCACAGATTAGATGTGTATTTTTTAAAAACAGACAACTTAAATCAGGGTTAACTTTACAAAATGGTCAGCAAGTTATTGCAAGTGGCCATCTTAGTTTGTATGAAGCAAGAGGTGATTATCAATTAATCGTTGAATTGATAAATGAAGACGGCTTAGGTGATTTGCATAAGTTATTTGAGTTATTAAAAACTAAATTACAGGTAGCCGGACTTTTTGATATAGCCAGAAAAAAAGTTATTCCTAAGTTTCCGAATTGTATTGGTATTATTACTTCAAGTAGTGGCGCAGCTTTACAGGATATTCTAACAACTTTAAAACGGCGTTATCCCTTAGCAAGGGTAATTGTTTATCCTAGTGATGTTCAAGGGAAATCGGCAACTCCTCAATTAGTTGCAAGTGTTAAAAAGGCTAATGCGGATAATCTCGCGGATGTAATTATTATCGCGCGAGGTGGTGGTAGTTTGGAGGACTTGTGGTCTTTTAATGATGAAAGACTAGCTTATGCTATTTTTGAGAGCAATATCCCGGTTGTTTCAGGAGTTGGTCATGAAATTGATTTTACTATAGCTGATTTTGTTGCTGACTTGAGAGCTGCCACTCCAACAGCTGCTGCGGAAGCAGTTACTCCTAATAAAGAGGAGTTGCTTATGTATTTGAATCAGCTGCTAGGTAACATCGAGTATGCAATGCGGTTATTTTTGCGCAATCAAAATATGCTTCTGCAGCATGAAATAAAAAAAATAACTTCTCCAGATAGGATGATAGCTGCGCATTGGCAAAAATTAGATTATTTAGAAATTCATATGCAAAGAGTAGTTGAGAAAACCATTCTAATAAAAAATCAGGAATTGCATATTTTATTGGCAAAAATACACTCATTAAATCCACGTTCTCTTTTGATGGAGGCTCGTGGAAAACTTGCAGTTTTAGAAGAGCAACTTTTGCAATTGATAAGAATTAATTATCGAGATGCAGAAGAAAGGTTGAAGTCTTCGTTAGTTACCTTACATGCTGTAAGTCCATTGGCTACTTTAGATAGAGGTTACGCAATTGTCATGTTAGAAGGTAAACCGATATATCAAAGTAGGGATGTGGCAATTGGTAGTAGTATTGATATAAGATTATCGCATGGAAAATTATTCTGCGAGGTTTTAAAAAATGAATAAAACTAGTTTAAGAGAAAAAATAGGTCAAATGTTGCTAATTGGGTTTGAAGGATCACAGATAGAAGATTACTCATGGATAGTTAGACAAATAAATGAATATGGGATAGGTGGAGTTATTTTATTTGATTATAATTTTAAAACCAAGACGTTTGAAAAAAATATAGTAAGTCCAGATCAGGTGAAAAAATTAAATAGCGATCTTGTCAGGTATAATTCATTAGCTAATAAAAAAAATTCTAGAGCAGATATTCCTTTGTTGATTTCTGTTGATTATGAAGGTGGTAAGGTTAATAGACTAAAAGAAAGCTATGGTTTTCCTAAAACTTTTTCGGCGCAAGAAGTTGGTTTGATGCCTGAAAATAATATTAAGAAAATTTCTTTAGATATGGCAGTTACATTAAGTGATGTAGGGTTTAATTTAGCTTTCGCACCAATTTTAGATGTTAATATCAATAAAGATAATCCTATATTGGGCAGCTTAGGAAGATGCTTTTCAAGTGACCCTAAGGTTGTTGCAAAAATTGCACAAATTTATGAAAAATCTTTTGCAGAAAAAAATATTAGATCATCATTTAAGCATTTTCCGGGACATGGAAGTTCAAGTGGTGATTCACATTTAGGCTTTGTAGATGTTACTGACAGTTGGCAAGTAGAAGAAATAGAGCCTTATCAAATTATTTTTAAAGAAAATATTACAGACAAATTTATGATTATGACAGCGCATATAATTAACCGTAAATTAGATGATAGTGGTTTGCCCGCAACTTTATCTTACAAGGTGTTGACTGAGTTACTAAGAAGTGAATTAGGTTTTTCTGGTGTTATCATCAGTGATGATATGCAAATGAAAGCTATTGCAGATGAGTATAGTTTAGAAGAATCAATAATTTTGTCTATTAATGCTGGGGTAGATATGTTTATTTTTGGAAATCAACTTTCAGATGAGCCTGTAAATATTGGAAAAATCATTGATATTATTGAAAATAATATTGAACAAGGGATTATTAAAGAAGCAAGAATAGCAGATGCTTATGCTAGAATTTTGCGATTTAAAGAAGGATTGTAGATTATCCTAGAAAAAGCAGTCATTCTCGCTACGAGCGTAAACGCCCAATGGCATTCGCTTCATTGCCAGTTAAGGATTTTGTCATTCCCGCGAAGGCGCGCTGCCATTAAGTTAAGGAATATATGTGCAAATTTACTGCGATCCGTTCAAGCTGAGGAGGCGTTTACGCCGTCTCGAAGCTTATCCAACAAGACTTCGAGACGGCGTAAACGCCTCCTCAGCCCGAACGGAATTCCTTAACTTAATGGCAGTGCCGCGAAGGCGCACTTAATGTAAAATTTTTGGTGTAATAAAGATTAATAATTCTTCATTGCGCAACTTACTGCTTGTTCTTCTAAATAAATTACCAACTATTGGTAAGTATCCTAAAAAAGGAACTCTAATTACGCTGTTATTTTTGTCTTGTTTATAAACTCCACCTAACACAATAGTTTGTCCATTTTTTACTATAACATCAGTTTCAATGGACTTGGTCATAATAATTGGTACACCTTGAACTCGTTTTCCTGAATCAGAATCTTGATTAATTACCAATGACATCATAAGCTTACCATCATAAGTTACTTTTGGGACTACCTTTAAACTTAAGACAGCTTTTTTGAATGAAACAGAGGTTGCCCCACTGACCGTAAATTCCTGGTACGGAATATCTTCACCTGATTCAATTATTGCTGGCACTTGATCTGTCGCTAGTAATTTGGGATTTGCAATTATTTCGGCAAGTCCTTCACTTTCTAATGCTGATAACTCCATATCTAATAAGATACTTTGACTTAAAGTAGTTAATGCCATACCGATGGTTGCTGGTGATGCTTCAAGAGGTAATGCTGCTAAATCAATATTTAGTAAATTTTTTATGTTTTTATTGCTATCATCATTATTGGTATCTGGTTCTAGTATACCAAACTTAATTCCTAGATCTTTAGCTGAGTTTTTAGAAATATATACAAGCTTTGCTTCAATTAATATTTGTTGCTGCGGTATGTCAACTTTATTTAGAAATTTAGCAATTTTTTCCACAGCATTCCTGTTATCTTCAACCCAAAGTGAATTTGTCCTATTATCATAAACAATTAAACCGGTGTTTGATAAAAACCTATTATTTGTATCGCGGATTATTTGCGCTAACTCCATGGACTTAGCATAATGTACTTGAAATAGTCTGTTTATATTTGTCCGTAAAATTATTTCATTAGAATGTTGCTTTTTTTTCTTGGTTATTTTTACTGCTTCATGAGTTAATTTTTTATGATACTCACTTTTTAGCAAAGACAGATCATCAGATAATTTTTGATTTACTTTTGCTTGTTCAGATAATGAGAGGCTAGTTTTTAGATATAAAAATATTAAGCAAACTAAGCAGATAATTCCAGCTAGTAAAATAATCAATTTTGTTTTACTAAATTTAGTATTTACTCTTGAAGAAATTAAATTAATTGTCATTAGGAATAGTCAATCCTACAGTTTGGATAAGGATGTGCTTATCTTGTGAAATATCTTGGTAAGTTTTATTGTTTAAATATTTAAATCTAAAAAAATTGTTATTGGTATAAACATTTACTTGCAAATTGTTTATTAAAAATTTAATTAATTTTTCATTTAGGCTTAATTCTCCAGTTACAAATAATGTATCGAGATGTACAGTTTTTGAGAATGAGTACAGATGATTTAGTGATCTATTTATAAAAAATAGTGATTCTTCGAGGAATATAGGGGTTAATTTTGAAATTTCCTCATTTGCTAATACTATTTTCATATCTTTAAAAATAAAAATTTTACGGTAATTGATACTTATATCTAATAAAATGATTATGTTTTGATTATTTAGAAACTCTAAGATTTGGCCTGTTGAAAGATCATTAGAATAGCTCGATGAGTGTCTATTTAATTTTACAATTAGACCATTATTTTTATGTGTTTTTTTATCCGAAATACTTTTTGCGTGATCTATATTTTGCGAAATAGTTACATTTTTTAAAACTTTCAAAATTATATCAGATTCAGTAGTTACGCTATTTATAATAAATCCTAATTTACTTAATGTATTAATCTGTGGTTGTATATATTGTAGTTTTGTGGCGCAAATTTCTATTTCGTTAATTTCTTGATGTTTATTAATAACTTTATAACCAAAAGTTACTTCATCTTTAGAGATAGCAAGTAACTTTGTGACCTCCATTAATATAAATTTTTCTATATCTTTTTCTTTTAGTTTATTACTAATTTCAATTTTATGTTTAATTGTTAAAGAATCTGGTAAAAAAAGATTGATTTTATTTGTATCAGGGTTAATTTTATCTATTAATTTAGATAAATATTTTAAAAAGTCATCAATATTTTGGACTAGGTTGTTGTGAACAATTCCACTAGGAACATTAATTTTACAGTATTTTTCAAGAACTAAATTGGACTTGGTTTGATATGATTGTAAAATTTTAAGGTTATTTAATGTTACATCCAAACCTAGCAAGCGGTTTGCTCTTTTACGAAAACTTAACATGCATATCTCTCCATGTAGCATATTAGGGAAAAAGTTGGACTATATGTGATTAATTATTTCGCTGGACTTTATGACCTTTTAAAAAGGTGTTCTAAAATGCGTCTTTACGAGCGATGGCGAAGCAATCTAGGCACTGCCATTAAGTTAAGGATTTTGTCATTCCCGCGAAGGCGGGAATCTATCCCTAAAGTGGCACTGTGCCTTCTTAGAAATAGATTCCCTTCGCGGGAATGACAGTGTTTTTCTTAACTTAATGGCAGTGAGCAATCTAGGGCCCTTAAACGCCACTAGATTGCTTCACTTTATTCGCAAAGACGACAATTTTGAGTGCTTTTTGAAAAAGTCATAAAGTCCAGTATTTCGAAGTATATGAAATTCATAATCTTATATAAACGAGTTGGAGTCTACAAAATTATTTTTATTAATGTCAATGGGTAATTGTTTAAAATATTTATTTTTATATAAACCTTATCAGCAGTGAAAATTAGTTGATTCATGCTATACTGCGCGCGCGGTCACAATCTGAAGTTTTTTTTGACGACGTTATTTTTGTGTCAGTTTGCCGTTTAAATCTTGACAATAGTCCAGCTATTGCGCTGCGATTTAAACGGCAAACTGACACAAAAATAACGTCGTCAAAAAAAACTTCAGATTGT
>MHBB01000029.1 GCA_001803185.1 Legionellales bacterium RIFCSPHIGHO2_12_FULL_35_11 | reverse complement strand
TTTATCTAATAAAAAAGTAACCGCTGATAAAATATTTTCAGGACACAAACAAGCGACATTGGCACGAATAAAAAATGAGAAAATAGTTTTGTTGCCTCAAGTTACCACATATTCGTCATTGCGAGGCACGAAGCAAACCAGGGGTTCGTAGCTCTGTTCCATGGGTTGCTTCGTACCTCGCAATGACGAAATTATCATAATATGTGGCAACCAGATAGGCAGGTAAATTTGCACATATATTTCTTAACTTAATGGCAGTGTTGTAACGAGGGAGCGGCTACAACGAAAGAAGGAACCGCTCTACCAATGGCATTCGCTTAAGAAAAAAGTGTTGCCGTTGCGAACGTAGTGAAGAAATCCAGAGCATACTTATGCTCAAGGATCGATCTGGATTGATTCGCTGTGCTCTTAACTAACTTCACAATTTGTACGTAAATTAATCAGTTATTCGTCTTTGCGAGTTAGTTCGGAACGTTTTTCAGGCCCTGTATAAAGGCTCGCAACGACGAAAATTAAAACATTCTATTTTTTTAAGCGAATTACATTGCTTGTACTATTGGTACAGCCTGCACTGTTGTATGGATCATTTCAAGTCGTCGTCGTTGATCAGCATAGTCATATAATAGGCTACCAAATAAGGTACAAGCCACTCCTAATCCCCAACCAGCTGCTAATGTAATAGCAATAATGTTAAATCCGTACATGACTGCCAAAACAATTGCGATTGCAGATATTAATGCTGAAGCTATCACTAGACCAAGTATATCAGTGTTACTTTTTCGATGACTGGGTTCATTATAAATATTCATAAAAAAGAAACCATTGCAACTATTGCAGTTATTATGGGAGTGAGATTTACGGGAGTGAGATTTACTTTCTGATCCGGCGTATATTATAAGCAATATGAGAGCTATATATCCGGCCATAGCCATCACCGTCAATGTAGTTAATCCAAATATTATCATAAATTCTGCAATTTGTTTTTGTAATTTTGGGGAAATCATATTAATTTAAACCTCTTGTAATTGTGATATTATACCCTGCTATCATCTGGTTGCCACCTAATTCGCATTAATCATGTAGGCTGGTCCTTTTGAATGGCATTCGCTTAAGAAAAAAGTGTTGTCGTTGTTTGAGTAGAGCGGTTCCTTCTTTCGTTGTAGCCGCTCCCTCGTTAGCACCCATCGTGCGCCCATTGCCTTAATAGGGCACGATGGGTGCTAAGGAGGGAGCGGCTACAACGAAAGAAGGAACCGCTCTACTCAAACAACGACGAAAATTAAAACATTCTATTTTCTTAAGCGAATGCCATTGCCCAACCTAGTGGATATGCTGTATCTATGATAGATGATATTAAAGCAAAATGCAATAAAAATTATCATTACGGGTGTATTTTTCTCATTTGCAATGGACTATTGAGAGTGCGCCGCAGGCGCACAAAGTAATGATAAAAGGATTTGTCATGAAATGTTGTAAAGCTGTAGGGAAGATGATGGTAGGTCCATCGAAATCGGCTGTCAGGAGCGGGTTTCAAACCACTCCATGCGGCTGTTATTAAGAGTAACGGTCATAAGAATTGGAGTAAAGCGTGAGTTTTAACTCAGCAGGTGAAGTAAAGAAAGACGAATAAACCTGAACCACTCGCGTTGTAGGTTTTGTGAATTATCCTACAGAATATTGGCACTGGTCTTATGGTGACCGCTATTGGGCTTATGTAGCAGGTAACCACCAAGCTATTTATGGTAATTCTTTTTTGCCTCATGATTAGAAAAGAATTTGTTATGATTAGAGTTAAAATAGTAGCAAATGCCTAATAAAAGCATCATGTTCCGCTTGATGAGAAATAGGTTTAGTTTACTTCAGCTACCTTATTAATATTTTCTTCGGGAATTGCAAAGTTTAATTCTAGAACTGCGCTATCACCAACTCTTTCTAGATTTACACTTACTTTATCCCGATCTATAGCTACATATTTAGTTATAACATTTAAAATTTCTTCTTGTAACTTTGGTAGATCGCTAAGTTTAGGTAGGCAATCAGGTGCATTTCTCTCAGAGCGTTCATGCGAGATAATTATTTGTAGTCTTTCTTTTGCAACTGATGCAGTAGTCTGATTACGACGTTTCAAATATTTTAAAATACTCACGCTATGACACCCTCCGTTTGCTTACCAAATATCCGTTTAAGAATTCCTTTCTTTTCTTGATGCATAAATCGCATTGGTCTATCTTCACCTAAAAATCTAGCTATAGCATCTTGGTAGGCTCCGCCAGCATCACTTGTTTCGTCTAATACAACTGGTGCGCCTGTATTAGATGCTTTTAATACTGCTTTTGATTCAGGAATTATACCTATCAGCTTAATGGCTAAAATGTCGTTAATATCTTGTACTGATAACATTTCACCTAGACTGACGCGCTCAGGATTATATCTTGTAATTAGTAAGTGCTCTTTAATTGGCTTGCTTCCTTCAAGAGCTCTTTTTGTTTTGCTAGATAAAATACCAAGAATACGATCTGAATCTCGAACGGAAGAAATTTCTGGGTTCGTTACTACTATAGCGTGATCAGCAAAGTGCATGGCCATTAAAGCACCAGTTTCAATTCCAGCTGGAGAGTCACAAACTATAAATTCAAAGTCTTTAGATAATTCAGTTAATATTTTTTCAACACCTTCAATTGTTAAAGCGTCTTTATCACGTGTTTGCGATGCAGGCAAAATATATAAATCTTGGATTCTTTTGTCTTTGATTAATGCTTGACGTAAAGTTGCCTCACCATTAATGACATTAATGAAATCATACACAACTCGTCTTTCACAACCCATGATAATATCAAGGTTACGTAGACCGATATCAAAATCGATTACAGCTGTTTTATGACCACGCATAGCTAATCCCATAGATATAGCTGATGCGGATGTTGTTTTTCCAACTCCGCCTTTGCCAGAAGTAATTACTATTATGTTGGTTTTTGATAAATTACTGGTGGTGGCCATTTGATCTCGCATTAATATTGTTTGTATTTATTAAGACTAACAAACATTACAATATTAAGTCTACTCAAAATTGCGTTAGTTGTGAAATTTTTTACTAATATTTTATAACCTTTTAATTTTATAATATTTTTTATTTATTGGGAGTTCCATTATCCTAGAAAAAGCAGTTGGGCTCGTAGCGAGAATGAATAATGTACT